>JAYVYM010000027.1:0-5114 GCA_043784245.1 Frankiales bacterium | reverse complement strand
ACGACGAGCGCGACGCGCCCCGGCTGGCCGCTGAGCACGCTCGGGACCACGGCGGCGAGCACGGCGAGCACCCCGAGCACGAAAACGACCGCGCCGACGCGGACCAGGCCGTCACCGGGCAGAGCGCCGGCGGGCGAGGCGTGTCGAGGTGGACCGGTGCTCGTCACCGGTCCGAGCGTACGTGGCGTGTGCTGACGCGCGGACGTGGTAAGCCTCGGAGGCGCGCCCGGCCACCCGGCCGGCCAGGAGCGGAAGGGGTCGACATGCCCACCGGCAAAGTCAAGTTCTACGACAAGGACAAGGGCTTCGGCTTCGTGTCGCGCGACGACGGCGGAGACGTGTTCGTGCCCAAGGCTGCGCTGCCGACCGGCGTCGAGGAGCTGAAGGCGGGCGCGCGGGTGGAGTTCGGCGTCGCCGCCGGCAAGCGGGGTGAGCAGGCCCTCGCGCTCACGGTGCTCGAGCCGGCGCCCGCCCTCGCGACCGCCCGGCGCCCCGCAGAGGACCTGGGCACGATGCTCGAAGACATGATCAAAATGCTGGAGTCCCGGGTCGCGCCCGGGCTGCGGCGGGGCAAGCACCCGGACCGCGAGACCGGCAAGCGGGTCGCCCAGATCATGCATGCTGTGGCCACTGAGCTGGAGGGCTGAGCCTGCGTCGCTCAGGCCGGGACCACCGCGAACTGCCAGACCCCGACCGTCCTGGCCTTGTCGGCCGGGCTGACGAGCTTCTGGATCTCGACGGTGAAGGTCGGGGACACGCTGAAGTCCGGCTGGAAACTGGTGACGTGCTCCGACTGCGTCGCCAGCCGGCTGGTCTTGCCACCGGTGCCGCGCAGCGCGACGAACCAGCCTGCGTCGGCGAGGTCCTTGTCCACGTCGACAGTGATCGCGTCACCCGGGCGAACCTTCAGCACCTTTGGCTGCCGGCCGGCCGTGTCGAAGCGACAGGCGCCCTGGGTGCCCGGCTCCGCGTCGGGGTTCTGGCCGTCGAAGCAGAAGGAGTACGCCCCGTCGTGGACGGTGGTGGCGCCGCTGTAGAGCGTGACGATGGGTGTCGGCTTCTCGCACCCGGTCAGCCCCACGAGCACGACGGACGCGCCCAGGACGGCGGCGAGACGACGGCGGCGGGCCTGCATGCGGTGCTCCAGGGTCTGAAGTGGTGGACTGGCGAGGTGGGCGAGGTGCGGCGCAGGTTGCGTGATGTGGGCAAGACGGTATCCGGCGTGCTCGGGGGTCTGCTCGGCGAGACCCAGGACCAGCCGGCCGGCGACCTGCAGACTGATCCCGCGCTCCACGACCAAGAGGCGCCCGCGCCCGCCCACGAGGAGCCGACCGTGACCGACACCGCGACCGTGACCGACACCGGGACCGTGACCGTGACCGTGACCGACAGCGCAATCGACACCGCGCCCGAGCCCGACCCGGTGCTGGCGGCCGCCGTCGACGTAGCCCGGGCGGCGGCCCGGGAGGTCGGCGGCGATGTCGTCGGCGAGCACCTCGGGGCGCACGCCGACGGCCCAGGCGACGATGGCCTTGACGACGATGCCACTGACGGTCCTGGCACGGCCGGCGCCGTCGTGACGCACTCGTTCGCCACGACCGACCGGGCGTACGTCGGTTGGCGCTGGGCGGTCACCGTTGCCCGAGCCGACGGCAGTGAGCACGTGACCGTCGACGAGGTCGTGCTGCTACCCGGCTCCGGGGCGCTGCTTGCGCCGGCCTGGCTGCCGTGGAGCGAGCGGGTGTTGTCCGGCGACCTGGCGGCCGGCGACCTGCTGCCGCCGGCGGCGGACGACGAACGCCTCGTCGCTGCGTACGCCGATCCGGAGGCCGACGACGGGCCGGCCGGCGCGGCGCTGGCGGACGCCGTACGCACCGAGCTGGGGCTGGGGCGGGCCCGCGTGCTGTCCGTAGAGGGCCGCCTCGACACGGCCGAGCGGTGGTGGGACGGCGAAGCCGGACCTGACAGCCCGATCGCCAGGCAGGCCCCCGGGCAGTGTGTCGACTGCGGTTTCCTCGTCCTGCTCGCCGGCGGGCTGCGGCAGGCCTTCGGCGTCTGCGCCAACGCCGTCGCGCCCGACGACGGCCGGGTCGTCGCGCTCGCACACGGCTGCGGGGCGCACAGCGAGACCGTCGTCGACCCCCAGCACGCGGCGACTGTGGGCATGGCCGTGGAGGACGAGGAGTTCGAGCTGGTGCCGACGAGCGCGGTCGCGGACGCCGACACGTCCTGACGAGACGCTCGCCTCGAGGTCGGCTGTCGGCTCAGCCCCGCCGCCGCGCCAGCGACTGCTTACGGCGGGCGACGAAGCGCAACCCCGCGACCCCGAGCGCCGCGCCGCACGCGCACATCGCCAGCCACCAGCCGTGCACGTCGGCGCCGAACAGCGCCGCCAGTAGCAGGACGACCAGCGCGCCCGACCAGAGCAGCGTGCCGACCAGCACCACCCGGGTGTCATCGAGCTCGAGCGGCTCCGGGTCGGGCTGTTGGGGGCCGCTCCCGCGCAGCAGGGACATGACGCGAGGCTAACTCCAGCCAGTCGCCGGGGACTATCGTTAGCCGGGGTAATGACCTAGACTAACGACATGCCGCTCGCCGCAGACACCGCACTCGCCAGCACACTGCGCCTGTCGGTCATGCGGCTGGCCCGGCGGCTGCGCACCGAGCGCGCCGACAGCTCGCTCGGGCTCAGCCACCTCGCGGCGCTGGCCACCCTCGAGCGGCACGGGCCGCTGACGCCGGGCGAGCTGGCCGCCCAGGAGAAGGTGCAGCCGCCGTCGATGACGCGCCTCCTGGCGACCCTGGTCGGTGCCGGCCTGGTCACCCGGACCGCGCACCCGACGGACGGTCGCCAGGTGCTGGTCAGCATCAGCCGGGAGGGCGGCACGTTGCTGCGCGAGGACCGCCGGCGCCGCGACGCCTGGCTGGCGCGGCGGCTGCGCGAGCTCGAACCGGCCGACCTGGACGTGCTGCGACAGGCCGCCGCCGTGCTCGACCGGCTGGCCGAGCAGTGAGCGGTACCTTCCACTCGCTGCGGGTCCGCAACTACCGGCTCTTCGCGTCCGGCCAGGTCATCAGCCTCACCGGCACGTGGGCGCAGCGGATCGCGCAGGACTGGTTGGTGCTCGACCTGTCGGGCAACAGCGGGCTTGCCCTGGGCATCGTGACCGGCCTGCAGTTCCTGCCGGTGCTGATACTCGGCATGTGGGGCGGGGTGCTCGCCGACCGCTACGACAAGCGCAGGCTGCTGGTCTGGGTGCAGGTCGTCATGGGTGGCCTCGCGCTCGCCCTCGGCCTGCTCGACGTGACCGGCGTGGTGCAGCTGTGGCAGGTGTACGCGCTGTCGTTCGCGCTCGGCATCGCCTCCGCGCTCGACACCCCGGTGCGGCAATCGTTCATCGTCGAGCTGGTCGGCCCCGACGACCTGCCCAATGCCGTCAGCCTCAACAGCGCCACCTTCAACAGCGCCCGCATCGTCGGGCCGGCCATCGCCGGCGTGCTGATCACGACCGTCGGCACCGGCTGGGTCTTCCTCGGCAATGCCGTGTCGTTCGTCGCCGTCGTCACCGGCCTGCTGCTGATGCGCCGCAGTGAGCTGCGCCCGGCTGCCCGGCTCGTCAAGGCCAAGGGCCAGGTGCGCGAGGGTCTGGCGTACGTCCGCAGCTCGCCGGACCTGCTCGTGCCGATCCTGCTGGTGGCCGTGGTCGGGACCTTCGGGCTGAACTTCCAGATCACGATGGCGCTGGTCGCCAAGCAGGTCTTCGGCAAGGGCGCGGGCTCGTTCGGGCTGCTCTCGTCGATGCTCGCGGTCGGCTCGCTGCTCGGCGCGCTTGCCAGCGCCCGGCGCACCGGCCCGCCGCGGCTGCGCCGGCTGCTGCTGTCGGCCTTGGCGTTCGGCATCCTGGAGGTGGCCGTCGGCCTGGCTCCGAGCTTCCTGGTGATGGCGGTGCTGCTGGTACCGACCGGGGTCGCCGTCCTCACGTTCTCCACGACGGCCAACCTGCTGTGTCAGCTCGGCAGCGCCCCACACCTGCGCGGCCGGGTGATGGCCCTGTACGTGCTGGTGTTCCTCGGCGGCACGCCACTGGGCGCACCGCTGATCGGGGCGGTCGCGCAGCTGCTCGGCCCGCGCTCCGGCCTGCTGCTCGGGGGCGCCGTCAGCGCACTCGCGGCCGTCGTGGGGGCCGGGTACGTGCTGCGCACCCGCAAGCTGACGCTGCAGGCACACGTCCTGCGCCGCCACCCGCACATCCACGTACGCGTCTGAGCATCAGCGGTCGTGCAGCCGACGCAGTATCGGCGGTACGAACCACAGGACGACGGTGGCCACCCCGAAGACTGTCGCGACGACCGTCGCGGCGACTGCCTGGAACAGCACGTCGGTGACCAGCAGCACCACCGCGGTCATCGCCAGCAGCAGCATGACCAGGCCGGCCAGCGCCAGCCGGCTGCCCTGGCGCACCGCACGCGCCTTCTCGCCCCGGTGGAACAGCAGCCGGTGGTAGGCGACCGGGGCGATGAGCACGACGTTGGATGCGGCGGTCAGCAGCAGCGCGGCGAAGTAGACGTGCCGCTGGAACGGCGTGACCCGGTCGAAGCGGGTGGAGAACGGCACCGTCAGCAGCAGTGAGAACAGCACCTGCACGCCGGTCTCGGTGACCCGTAGCTCCTGCAGCAGATCGCCCCAGTTGCGATCGGCCCGCACCGCCGGTGACTCGTCGGGCCGGGCCGTCATCGGCGCCGAGCGCGGCGGGCTGCCCGGCCCAGGCTGCCCGGCCGCAGCGCGGACGCCAGGCACAGCCCGACCACGAGCAGCACCGGCAGGACCGCCACCACCAGGTAGATGCGGACCAGCACCGAATGGCGGCCGAACGTCGTGACCAGCGGGAACACCACGCTCAGCAGGAGCACCGACAGCGCCGCGTTGAGGACCCGCGGCACCCAGCTCTGCGCAATCGGCTGCTCGGTCAGAGCCGTTCCACGATGTGATCGATGCAGGCGGTCAGCGCCTCGACGTCGGCCGGGTCCACCGCCGGGAACATCGAGATGCGCAGCTGGTTCCTGCCCAGCTTGCGGTAGGGCTCGGTGTCGACGACGCCGTGCGCGCGCAGCAC
>JAYVYM010000026.1:0-3288 GCA_043784245.1 Frankiales bacterium | reverse complement strand
CGTCTCGAGGTCGACCAGGGTGACCCCGGGCAGGTTCCGGACCGCCGGGTCGATGTCGCGCGGCAGCGCCAGGTCCAGGAAGGCGACCGGCCGGCCGCCACGGTCGTGCACCGCGCGGCTCACCAGCTCCAGTGGCACGACGACCCCGGTGGCGCCGGTCGAGGACACCACGACATCGGCCTTGACCAGCGCGGACTCCAGGTCCTCCAGACCGATACCGACGCCCTCCAGCGAGGTGG
The DNA here is from genome assembly GCA_043784245.1 of Frankiales bacterium. Lineage (GTDB taxonomy): Bacteria > Actinomycetota > Actinomycetes > Mycobacteriales > SCTD01 > JAYVYM01. Next base: position 3,049 of record JAYVYM010000026.1, on the reverse strand, counting down.
CGAGGCGGCGCGCGTTGGCCGCGGTGCGGTTGGCGACGGTGATCGACGCGACGCCGGCCCGGCGCAGCGTGCTGCCCGCAAGCGCACCCATCGAACCGGCGCCGATCACCAGGACGTCCCGGCCCTCGAGCGGGCCGACGGCTGTCACGGCGCGCTCCAGACCGACGGAGACCAGGGAGCGACCAGCCTCGTCGATGCCGGTCTCGGCGTGCACGCGCTTACCGACCCGTAGCGCGCTCTGGAACAGCTCGTGCAGCGTGCGACCGGCGCCCGCGCGGCTGGCGGCGTACGCCCGGCGCAGCTGCCCGAGGATCTGGGACTCACCGATGACCATCGAGTCCAGCCCGCACGCGACCTGGAACAGATGGGTGACCGCCTGGCCCTCCCAGTGCACGTACAGGTGATCGGTCAGCGTGGACAGCGGTACGCCGGAGCTGCGGGCCAACAGGTCGCTGACCGCGTCGACCGCGGCGTGGAAGGCATCGGTGTCGGCGTAGATCTCGACCCGGTTGCAGGTGGCCAGCACGACGGCCTCCGCGACGGCGCCATCGGTGAGCCGCTGCGCGACGGCGCCGCTGTCGTGCAGGCCGACCGTGACCTTCTCCAGCAGTGGCACCGGCGCGGTGCGGTGCGAGACGCCGACGACCAGGACGCTCACGCCGACACGCCGTGCTCGAGCTGCGCGTCGCGGCGGGCCTGGTGAAAGGAGAGGATCTGCAGCTCCACCGCCAGGTCGACCTTGCGCACGTCGACGCCGTCGGGCACCTGCAGGACGACCGGCGCGAAGTTCAGGATGCTGGTGATGCCAGCGGCGACCAGCGCGTCGCAGACCTGCTGCGCGGCATGGCCCGGCGTGGCGATGACGCCGATGCTCACGCCGGTCTCGGCCACGACTGAGTCGAGGTCGCTGACCGGGCGGACCACGCGGCCGTCGATGATCTCGCCGACGCGACGCGGGTCGGCGTCGAGCAGCGCAGCGACCCGGAACCCGCGGGAGACGAAGCCGCCGTAGCCGGCCAGCGCGTGCCCGAGGTTGCCGACCCCGACCAGCACCACCGCCCAGCCCTTGGTGAGCCCGAGCTCTCGGCTGATGTGCAGCACCAGCTCCCGGACCTCGTAACCGACCCCTCGGATGCCGTACGAGCCCAGGTGCGACAGGTCCTTGCGTACCTTGGCCGACCCGTCGCCGCCGCCGCCAACCAGCCGGGACAACTCGCTCGAGCTGACCGTGCTGCGGCCGCCCTCGGCGAGGGCGTGCAGGACGCGCAGGTAGACCGCCAGCCGCGCGACCGTCGCCTCGGGCACCCCGGGACGGCGCCGAGCGGTGCCCTGCTGCGTCATGGCGGCGACTCCTGCCCGGGGGCGCGAGGGGACTCCAAGCGCTGTCGTGCCCAAGGTTACGCGCTTGTGAACGCGTGCACGAAGTCCGTGGGAGGCATCACACGCCGGCCCGCAGCGCCGCCCGCAGGGCCTTCGGGTCCACCTGCCAGTAGGCGTGCGGAACTCCGTCCAGGAGCACGACCGGCACCTGCTCGCCGTACGCGGCAAGGTCAATCGGGTCGGCGTCGACGTCGCGCTCGGCGTACGCGGCCCCGGCGCGGGCGGCCTCGCGGGCCACAACCGGCGCAGCCTGCTCGCAGAGGTGGCAGCCCGCGCGCGTGACGAGGACGACCTCGCCGACCCGGCCCCGCCTGCGCAGCACTAACCCGCCAGCTCGCGCAGCCGGCCCTTGCTGACCTTGCCGGTGGCGGAGTGCGGGAGCTCGGCGACGACCTCGATCGCCGTCGGGCACTTGAACCGGGCCAGCGAGCGGGCGCAGTGCGCGACCAGCTCCTCGCTCGAAGGCTGGGCCCGCTCGCGCAGCACGACCAGGGCCTTCACCGACTCGCCCGTGTACGGGTGCGGGATGCCCAGGACCGCAGCCTCGACCACGTCCGGGTGGGTCAGCAGCACCTCCTCCACCTCCCTCGGGTAGACGTTGAAACCGCTGACCAGGATCAGCTCGCGCCGCCGGTCCACCAGGTGCAGGTCGCCGTCCACATCGGCGTACGCCACATCCCCGGTCGCCCACCAGCCCTGCGCGTCGGGGCCCTCGGCGCCGTCCGGCCAGTATCCGGAGAACAGGTTGTCGCCGCGTACGACGATCTCGCCGGGGTCGCCCTCCTCGACGTCGTGGCCGTCCCCGTCCAGCAGCCGCAGCTCGATGCCCGGCAGTGGCCGGCCGATGGAGTCGGGCTTCGCGACCGTGCTCATCAGCGTGCTGGTCAGCACCGGGGCGGTCTCGGTGAGCCCGTAACCCTCGAAGACGTGCTGGCCGGTGACCTCGAGCACCCGGTGCAGCACGGTGCTGGGCAGCGGCGCCGCGCCGCACAGCGCGAGCCGGACGGTGGTGAAGGCGTCGCCGACGTCGGGCAGCATCGACCACGCGACATACATCGGGGGCGCCCCGACCACGCAGGTGACGGCGTACCGCCGCAGGTCCGCGAGGGTTTCGACGGGGTCGAACCGCTCGACGAGGACGCCGGTGGCATGTTGCCGGGCAATCAGGCCGAGTGCGCCATTGAGCCCGTAGACATGGAACAGCGGCACCACCAGCAGCACGACGTCGTCGGTCGACATGACCTGCGGCTCGATCCGGCTGGTCTGCTCCAGGTTGGCCGACAGGGCCCGGTGGCTGAGCATCGCGCCACGGGGGCGCCCGCTCGTACCGGAGGTGAACAGCACCACGGCGAGGTCCTCGCCGCCGCGCCCGGACGTCACCGGGCTGCCGACGCCGGACTGCAGAGTCGACAGCGAGCCCGGCCCGTCCGCGCCGATGACCACGACGTGCTGCAGCTCCGGCAGCTGCGCCAGCAGGGTGTGCCCGGTCTGCGCACCGCGGCGCTCGGTCATGAGCAGCCGGGCGCCGCTGGCGCGGACCACCTGCTCGACCTCGGCCGCGGTGTACTCGGTGTTGACCGGCACGGCGACGAGCCCGGCGCGCAGGATGCCGAAGTAGACGACCGGGAAGTCCAGGGTGTTGCCGACCTGCATGGCGACCCGATCCCCG
>JAYVYM010000025.1:0-8624 GCA_043784245.1 Frankiales bacterium | reverse complement strand
GGAGCGGTGCTGCATGTGCACGCCGACAGCACGCTCGAGCCCGCCGTCGTGCTGCACACCTTTCTTCCAGCGGCGGTACGCGAGCGGCTGGACGCTCTCGGCGTACGGGTCGACGTGTCATCAGACGGGCCGGCTTCGGGCACCGTCACCGTCCGGGTGCTGGCCGACGACCAGGCGGTGACGTGGTCACTTCCGCTCGCGCCGTTCGTCGCCGCGCTGCCGGGCCAGTCTGGTGACGACGGCCGGATGGTGCTGCTCGCGGTCGTCGACGCCGAGCCCGGGCCGGGGTTCTGGGCGCAACCGGTCGACTGCGAGCAGCTCGCCGCCGAGCTGCAGCTGCCGGTGGCCGATCTCGCAGAGGCGTTGCGCGGACAGCTCACCCCGTGGTTGGCCGAGGATCTCGAGCTGCTGCTGCACGACGATGCGCACGACCGGGCAGCGGACTCCTCCGCCGCGCAGGTCGTCGCCGACGCGGTCCTCGCGCACTACCGCGGCGACCTCGATGCGGCCGAGGCCAGCGGCCGGCTGGTCCAGGCACTGGTCTATGCGCCCGAGGCGGCACAGGTCGAGATCGGCGCGCGGCTGTGCGCCGCGCTCGCTGCTGCCGTGCGGGTCGCCGGTCCGGCCGCGACAGCCGCGGTGCTCGCCGGGCTCGGGCCGTTCGAGGCCGAGGAGCACCGCCTGCTCAGTGCGCTGCCCGGCGCGCTCGCGGCCGGCACCGGGTCCGAGACCGAGGTCGCGATGGAGCTCGTCATCGCCTCCGCGGACCGCGACGAGGCAGTCCGGGCCGCCGTGCGGCTGGTGGCACAGCTGGCGAATCGCGCCTTCGGCCCCGACGAGCCGGAGGAGCAGCTGCTCGGCAGGTTGGAGATGGTCGACGACGCCGCGCTGCTGCGCCTGGCGCGGCTCTGGGTCGAGCTGGCGCTGGCAGCCGCCGGCGAGTCCAGGCCGGCCGCGGGCCTGGCCGGCCGCGTACGTGCCGAGGGCCCGCCCGGCCGGCTGTGGCTGCGCGGCACAGCGCAGGCGCTGGCCACGGTGGCTCAGGGGGTGGCGGGGCGGCGCGTCGAGCGCATCCTGCCGGCTCTGACGGCCGCACAGGACGCCGACGACACCCATGTCGAGCAGCGCGTCCAGGCCTGCCTCGAGCTGGCCCGCTTCGTCCGGGCGCGCGCGGGGGTCGGCGCGGGCGCCTGGCTGCTGGTCCCGCCGACGGCCGCAGCGTCGGCTGCTCTTGCGGCCCTGCTGGACGGTGCCGACCGTGACAGCGTCGTGGACCTAGTCGTACAGCTGCTAGCGGACGATGTCGAGAGCCTGGACCTGCTCGACGGCCTGGTGTGCGCCGCCGCGTCGCTGCTGGTCGGCCTGGACCCCCAGCAGGACGAGCCCGTACGCCGGCTGCAGGTGGCGGACCTGCTCGGCGCGGTGGCGGGCGGGCCGCGCGGGCCCCGCTGGCTGCTGACCGCGCTGCTGCGGCTGGCGCCTGCGCACGACCCGCTGGCCGTTGACCTCGGCCCGTTGCTGCCCGACGACCGCAGCCCCGATCCGGAGCGAGCCGTGGAGAGGCTGAGTCGCGACGCCCTGCTGCGCTGCGGGCTGGAGTGCCTCGCAGCGATGGCTGCCGTGCTCGGCGAGGAGGCCGACCTGCCCCTGGAGGAGCTCTACCGCGAGGTGCTGCCCGGCGCGCTCACCGAACACGATCTGCTCCGCAGCGCCCGCTGAGCGCCGGGCCGGCAGGGTGCCGGGCCAGCTGCGGGTCAGGCCGGAGCAGTGGATCGGCTCAGCCAGCCCGCCGCATCACCTCCCGCACCTTTCCGGGCGGCAGCATCCCCGCGAGCGCGGCCTGCAGCAGCTGCGCGAGGGAGTACGACGGGTCGGTCGCCAGCGCCCGCTCGAGGGCGACGCGGGCAAGCGCGCCATTGCCCTGGGAGTACGCGACCCAGGCCAGCACCGAACACAGCGGCGCGTCGTCGGGCGGTACGACGGCCCGGCAGAGCTGACCGAGCAGGCCGAGCAGCGCGTCGTGGCGGCGCAGGCCCCAGGAGGCGACGGCGTCGCGCACGCTGACCAGGTGCAGCCCGACGGCCAGCGCAGCCACGTCGGCGGGCGGCAGGGTCGTCGGCCGCTGCTCCCAGGCGTCGAGGGCGGCGGCCCACCGCGCGAGCTCGCCGACCGGGTCGCCGCGGTCGTCAAGCTCAGCGAGGGCAGCCTCCTGAAGGCGTTGGGCGATCGCGGGCCCGAGCGGCAGCTGCGGGGTCACGCTCTCGACCAGCTCTTCACGGGACGCGAGCACAACCCGCCCGTCGTAGGCGTATGTCGCCACCACCGAAGGGCTCGCAGCCTCGACCGGGGCGCCGGCCGCGGGGCAGCAGGCACGCATGCAGCGGTAGGAGAACCAGCGGCCGGCACGCACAAGGAGGGCCTCGGACACCTCGATGCCCCGCGCGCCCAGCCGACGCTCGAGCAGCTCGACGCAGGCCGCCATCGGCAAGCCGTCGCTGGACGGGAGCGCGGTCAGCACGACCAGCAGACACGCCGTCGCCCGGTCTTTGCGCATCGCGCTGACCACCTCACCGATCGAGGACTGCAGGTCGGCCAGGTCGATCCGCATCGTCAGCCCCACCCGGCGCTTGCGCAGGCCGATCGCGACCAGGCTCTCGTGGGGGACGAAGCCCGTGAGGTACGGCACGACGGCCGCGATCTCGCCGGGGCTGCGCAGGGTCAGGGCGGGGGCGGCCATGGCGGGCAGAGTCCGGCACGACGAGCGACGGTGCCAGGGCCGACCTCCCGGCTGTGGACAACCGCACCTAGCGCTTGAGTCGTCGGCTGCCGCCGTGCCAGTCCTGCGCCACCCCGACCTCGTCGGCCGCCACGCCGAGCGCCGGCAGCTGCGGGAGCTCCCGCAGGCTGCGCTTGAGCTCGGCGAAGCCCGGGAAGCGGGCCAGCCCCACGACGTGGTCCCACAGCTCGCCGGCCTCGTGCTCCCCCGGCAGCCGGCTGATCACCGGCCCGAAGAAGGCGACACCCTCCGGCGGCTCGAAGTGCAGGATCGGCGTACCGACGTCCTTGCCGGTCAGCGCCAACGCAGCATCGGTCTCGGTCTGGATCTCGACGTCCCACGACGGGTCGTCCAGGGCATCGCCGACGGAGTGCGGGAGCCCGGCAGCGTCCAGGATCGTCCGGAGCAGGTCACCGCTCGCCAGCCGAACAGGAAGCGGCTCCGGCCGGTCGACCTCGAAGATCTGCGCGCCGTAGGCGGCGTACAGCGGTCCCACGACCTGCGGGCCGAGCTCGGCCCGCGCCCGGGCGGCGACCCGCAGCAGTCGCAGGCCGGCGGTGTGCCCGGCCTCGTACTCGGGCGGGAAGTGGGCGTCGTAGTCGAGGTGCCGGTTGAGCAGCCGCAGCGAGATGAACCGCCACTCGACGGAGTAGTCGCGCTGGGCGGCGACAGTGCGTACCCACTTGCTGGTCAGCCAGGCGAACGGGCAGACGGGGTCAAACCAGAAGTGCAGGTCGGTCATACCCCAGCCCACCACAGCCGCGGCGCTCCCCATAGGGTCCGCACGACGCCGCCGTCACCACCGAGGAGCCCGCCGACAGTGCCGATCCCCACCGAGAACGTCGGGTCGCTGCCGCGACCGATGAAGTTGCAGCAGGCCATCACCTCGTACGACCGCGGCGAGATCACCAAGGAGCAGCTGACGGTCGAGCAGGACGCCGCGGCCAGGGACTCGGTCGAGCGGATGGAGGCGACCGGCACGCCCATCGTGTCCGACGGGGAGCAGCGAGCGTCGAGCTTCGCGACCTACCCGCTCGCCGACACCCTCGCCGGCACCGGCCTGGCCGACAATCTCGCCGGTGACGGCCAGTACTTCGCGATCTTCGACGACGGCCACCACCGGCAGCTGCCGCGACTCACCGGCGGGCCGTTCCGCTACAAGACCTACGCCGCGGACCTGCTCAGCCAGTCGTTGCCGTACGCCACCAAGCCGATGAAGCAGGCAGTCATCGCGCCGTCGATGCTGTACCTGCTCTACCCGCTGAAGGGCGAGCTCGAGGGCTACTCGCGTCAGCAGTTCCTCGACGACCTGTGCGACGAGGCCGAGAAGGACATCCGCAAGGCCTTCGAGGCAGGCGCGGTACGGGTGTCGGTCGACTTCACCGAGGGGCGCCTCGCGGGCAAGAAGGACGCCCGCAACCCCTGGACGAACGAGAACCTGCTCGAGACGTTCATCGAGCTGAACAACCGGGTCCTGGACCGCTTCTCGCCCGAGGAGCGGGTCAACATCGGCATCCACACCTGCCCGGGCGGTGACATGGACTCGGTGCACAGCAAAGAGGTCGACTACGCCGAGCTGCTGCCCAGCCTGTTCCGGATGAACGCCGGCTACTTCCTCATCCAGCTGGCCAGCGAGGACGACAAGGAGCGGGTCTACCGGCTGATCGGCGACAGCATCCGGGCCGACGCCAACGGGGTGAAGCAGGTCGCCTTCATCGGCGTCATCGATCCGCTGAACCCGACTGTGGAGACCGCGGAGCAGGTTGCTGCAGACCTGGTCCTGGCCGCCCAGCACATTCCGGTCGACCAGCTCGGCGCGACCGACGACTGCGGCTTCAGCCCCTTCAGCGTCGACGAGAAGCCCAAGCACGGGTCGCCGGACTTCGCGCGGGACATCGCTTTCCAGAAGATCGCCGCCCGCGAGCAGGGGGCCAAGCTGGCTACCGAACGCCTCGGCGTCTGAGCAGGCGGCTCACACCGCAGCCGGCACCTGCCGGGGGACGGTCAGGCCGAGCAGGCCGGACACGCCGACGACGACGGCGCTGACCAGCAGTGCGACGGCGAACGAGGCGCGGTCGACCAGCAACCCGGCTGCGAGCGGGCCGATGATCGAGCCGAAGTCGCTGGCCATCTGCCAGACCGCGACGGCGGTCCCGCCCTTGCCCTGTACGACGTCGCCGACGATCGCCGCCGGCGCCACTCCGAGTAGCGCGCCGCCCACGCCGAACACCGTCATGGCGAGCAGCAGCGAGACCGGCCCGACGGCCGCGGCGAGGGCGACCAGCGCTGCAGCGGTCGCGAGCCCGCCGGCCACCAGCGTCGGCCGACGCCCGACCGTGTCGACGGCGCGCCCGGCGGGCAGCAGCAGCACTGCCTGCACGAGCGCCGAGACCAGGAACGCCGCGCCTATCCAGCTGGGCTTCAGGTGCAGACCCTGCACCACGAGCAGGGGCACCAGCGTGCTGCGTACGCCGAGCACCGAGAAGCCGGTGGCGAAGTTGCCGACCAGCGCCGCGCGGTACGCCGGAGAGGCCAGCGCCTCGGCCAGGGTCGTCCTGACCTCCGTGCCGGCACCGCGCTCGCTGTCAGCGTCGCCAGGCCCACCCTTGGGCAGCAGCAGCGCGCCGGCGAGCCCCGCGAGCACCAGCGTCGCGGCGTACAGGAAGAACGGTGCGCGCAGCGAGACGCCGACGACCGCCCCGCCGAGCGCCGGCCCGAGAATCCCGCCGAGCAGGAAGCCGCCGCGGTAGACGCTCTGGGTACGTCCGCGCTGCGACGCCGCGGCCACCCGCAGCAGCAGGCTGGTCGCCGCGATGGTGAACACCGCCGACCCGACGCCACCGACGCCGCGCAGGACGAGCAGCTGCGGGTAGCTGACGGACAGCCCGGCGACCAGCGAGGACACCGCCACCACGGCGATCCCACCGACCAGCGCCGCCCGCTCGCCGACCCGGTCGACCAGCCGGCCGCTGCCCAGGCCCGACACGAACCGCATCAGCGCGAAGGCAGAGACCACCGCCCCGGCGGCCGTCGAACTGACGCCGAACTGCAGTGCGAACAGCGGGATCGCGGGCGCGACGATGCCGAACCCGAGGGCGACGCAGAACGCGACGACCGCCAGCACGAAGGTCTCGCGCGGCAGCCCACGCAGGCTGGCGGGCAGGACGGGTGGCACGCCGGAAATGTAACGGGGTCAGCTGCGGCGCAGCAGAGCCCTCGGCAACCCGGCGACCGCAGCCAGGCCGAGCACCGACCGCGGGCTGTACGCCACCCGCCAGAGCCCGCCGTGCGCGGCGGCGGTGACGAACAGGTCGTCCGGGTGCTGCGGGGCGGCGGCCCGGGCGCGCAGGTCGTGCACCAGCAGCGCGGCCATCAGCACGCGGCTGGTCGCGGGCGCGAAGATCTCCACGCCGAACCGCCCGGCGCCCGCGTACGCCGCCGCCAGCAGCCGGTTCTTCGTCACCGAGCGGGTGGTGGTGGCCGGCGCGACGTTCGCCGACACCTGATGGCCGTCGGCCTGCGCGACCTGCGCCCGCCAGCGCTGCACCCGCTTGGCGAGGGTGTAGTTGGGCCCCTGCTGCGGCACCAGCACGTCGGCGATGCCCACCGTCGAACCATCCGCACGCTCGACCTGGGTGCTGTACGCCGCCGCGTACAGTCCCGCGGCCCGGGCCGGCGCCTGCAGTGCTCCGAGTAGCCCGCGGCTGCCCCACCGCCGCCGCGACTCGGCGATGACCTCGGCCGGCACCGCGAAGGCGTCGGTCGGCGTCGCGAGCTCGGCATAGGTGGTGCCCGGCCGCTCGCGGAGCAGCAGATCCACGATGGTGTCGGCGGCGTGCACCAGCTGGACGTGCCGGGCGCCGTCGGCGTAGGCGTAGCTGCCGATCGTCATCGGGATCCCTGGCGCGGCAGCCCGCAGGAACGCCGCCACCTCGGGCGTCCGGGCCAGCAGGTCGAGGCCGGGCTCACCGTCCGGGACGGTGAGGCTGCCGGCGCCGGACCGCGCCGTGCGCATGATCCGCTCCCAGACCTGCGGACGCGGTACGTCGACCGCCACGACGTGCGCGCCCCAGCGCGACAGCGCCCCGAGCGGCCCCATCTCGGCGCCGGCGCCGAGCAGCGCGAAAGCCCGGTCCGACAGGTCGAGCCAGCCCGGCTCGTCCAGCACCCGGTGCAACGCCACCCCGCACGACGGCTCGACGGCGCCGCGCGCCACCCACGCGTCGACCTGCCGGCGCAGCGCGTCGCCGCGCAGCTGGTCGCCCCGGTAAGGCAGCACCAGCTCGCGTTCTCGCTCGCCCTCTCCGCGTACGGTCTGCGAAGCGGGGGTCGACCCGCCGGCCGCGACAGCCTCGGCAACCGACGAGCTCTCGTCGTCCTGCACGAAGCGCAGCCGCCGGCCCAGCGAGACGAGCCCGGCTCGAGCGACCTGGACCGCACCCCCGTCGGTACGGGTGGCGGCCGCGGTGTGCGCGACGACGGCCTCGACGTAGTCCTTGCGCCAGTCGCGGGCCCCCTCGATGCGATCGGCGAGCGCAGCATCGACGCCGCGGATGGCGTCCGCCCACACCCCCTGCCCGGTACCTGCGGTGCTGCGCCGACCGTCCGCGCCCCGCGGGAAATGCACACCCTGCTCTGTGGTCATACCGTCCCTCTGCTCGATGCCGAGACGCGCTAGTCCCCTGTGCGGCCGTCGGCGAGCTCGCAGAGCACGTCGAGGTGGCCCAGGTGCCGCGCAGTCTCCTCGGTCAGGTGCAGCAGGACAAAGCGCAGCGAGAAGACCCGGCCCCGCCGGTTGACCGCGGTGTGGTCGAGGGCGAAGGCCGCCGTCACGGCACGGGAGCGGTCGCAGGCCGCTAGGTACAACGCGACGCTGTCGATGAGCGGCTCGTCGTTCGCAGAGTGGAACTCCCAGTCGGGGTCGTCGAACGGCGCACCCGCCCACGGCTCGGGCTCCGGCTGCTGCGCCAGGCCGTGGGTGAACCAGCTGTCCTCCACCAGGGCGAGGTGCTTGACCAGGCCCGCGACCGTCGTCCCGGACCGCAGCGGGCTGGTCACCGCGTCGCGCTGCCCCAGACCCTCCACCTTCGAGAGCACGCCGGCGCGGTACCAGTCGAGCATCCCGGTGAGCATCTCGAGCTCACCTGCGGTGTGGATCGCCGGCATCGCCCGCTCGCCTGAGTCCACCGGCTGCTCGCCGCGCTCGGCGGCGCTGCGCAGGACGCACAGCTCGTTGCCCTCCGGGTCGGCCAGCACCACCCAGCCGGAGCCGTCCGGCTGGGTCCGATCGGCCACCGGAGTGGCGCCGAGGTCACGCAGGCGCTGGATCTCCTGCTCACGAGGGATGTCCGGCTGCAGGTCCAGGTGCACGCGGTTCTTGACCGCCTTGCCGTCGGGCACCTGCAGGAACAGCAGGGGTGTCCCGCGGTGCGAGACGCCTGCCTCCGGGTCGCCGGGCAGGTCGTCGCCCTGCACCCGGCCGCCCAGCACCTGGGCCCAGAAGGTCGCCATGGCGAACGGGTCGAGGCAGTCGAACGTGACGTGGCTGACGGCGGAGGTCATCAACCGACCGTGCCATGTGCCGCAAGCGCGCTCAACCGCCGGCCATCGCCCCGACCACCAGGAACGGCTCCTCGCCGCTGGCGACCTGCGCCGGCAACATCTCGTCGGGGGCCTCGTGCGACAGGTCCTCGCGGCAGGCAAAGAAGCGGATGAACGCCCGGCGCCGGCCGGTCGCCGGGTCGCGCAGGGTGCCGCGCAGCACCGGGTAGGCCGTCTCGAGCGCGTCCAGGACCGCGCGCTGGGTCGCGGCCGACTGCACCTGGACCTCCCCGGTCACGTGCGCGAG
>JAYVYM010000024.1:0-4532 GCA_043784245.1 Frankiales bacterium | reverse complement strand
GGTGACCGACAGGCCGCGCCGCACCCCGAGCTGCCCACCGCCGTACCGCGTCGCGTGCCGCACCAGGTCGTGGTTGGACAGCACCCACGTCGGCGTGTCGAAGCGCGCGAGCCCCTCGCGGACGGCCGCCGCGAGCTCGACCGCGTCGTACCCGCAGCGCATGACCGTGAAGTTGAACGCCTGGTGCAGCCGGTGGGGACCGACGTACTGCGCAACCCTTTTGACGTCGTACAGGAACACCTCGCCGACGAGCATCCGGGGCGGGTCGTAGGTGTCGGTCAGCCGCCGCCAGTCCTCGTAGACGGCCAGCACCTCGTCGGAGTCCCAGACGTGCCGGCGCTCGTCCGGGATGCCCGGCAGCGGTTCGGGCAGCTCGCCCTCGTCGGCGAGGTCGGCGCGCTTGTACAGCGCGTGGGCGACGTCGATCCGGAACCCGTCGACGCCCCTGTCGAGCCAGAAGGCCAGGACCTCGAGCCAGTACGCGTGGACGTCCAGGTTGGTCCAGTCCAGGTCGGGCTGCCCGACGTCGAACAGATGCAGGTACCAGGCACCGTCGGGAAGCTGCGTCCACGCCGGCCCACCGAACACGCTCTGCCAGTCATTGGGCGGGCCGCCGTCGCGGCCGGGCCGGAACACGTACCGCCCGCGCAGTGGCGAGGTGGGATCGGCCAGCGCCTCGACGAACCAGGGGTGGACGCTGGAGGTGTGGTTGGGCACCACGTCGATCAGCACGCGCAGACCGAGCGTGTGCGCGTCGGCGAGCAGCGCGTCGAACGTCTCGAGCGTCCCGAAGAGTGGGTCGACATCGCAGGGGTCGGCCACGTCGTAGCCGTGGTCGGCCATCGGTGAGGGGTAGAACGGCGTCAGCCACACCGCGTCCACCCCGAGCCCGGCCAGGTACGGCAACCTGCGCCGCACCCCCGCGAGATCCCCCACGCCGTCGCCGTTGCTGTCGGAGAACGAGCGGACGTAGACCTCGTACACCACCCTGCTGTCCCATGTCACGCCTAGCCGTTGCCCACCTGCACCTGGGGGGACACCCGCAGCACACGGGCGATCAGCGCCGTGGCCACGTCGTCGCGACGACCTGACAGCTGACCCGACCTCGCCATCCGCACCGGGCCGGCGACCCGGGCGGGCCGCTCGTCACCCAAGGCCACCGTGGCGTACTCCGCCGGTGCGAGCAGCCGCACCTCGACGTCGCCGCCTTCGCTATGCAGGGTGAGCCGGCCGGCGCGCGCCCAGCGGGTCAGTCGGGTCACAGCAAGGGTGCTGCGCACCGGTGGCCGGCCGCTGCGCAGCACCACCCCGTCGGCGGCGCAACGCACCCCGACGAGGTGGTCGGTCGCGTCCCAGCCCAGCAGCTCCAGGGGGAGCAGTGGGCCCCGGTCGGCGCCGTCGGGCTCCTCGGGGGCGAGCGGCGGGCCGTCGGCGACCTTCAGCAGCCGATCCTCGTGGATCAGCGGCGGCGCGGGCTCGGGTGCAGCGGGCTCGGGTGCAGCGGGCTCGGGCTCAGCCACGTCGCGGCGGCGGCGGGCAGCAGCGCGCCGGGCAGCGGTCGTGGGTCGCGACCCCACCGTGGTCGAGCAGCTCCGCGGGCGCCTCGAGCCGTTCGACCACCAGGTCCCGCAGCATCGCCACGAACTGCGGGTCGGTGCCGACCGTCGGCGCGCGGGTCACGACCAGGCCGGGCAGCTGTTCGCGGACCCGCTGCTGGGCCTGCAGATCGAGGTCGTACAGCACCTCGACGTGGTCGCTGGTGAACCCGATCGGCACCAGCACCGCCTCCCGGACGCCCTCGGCGTGCAGCTCGGCCAGCCGGTCACCCACATCGGGCTCGAGCCACGGCACCTGCGGGGGGCCGCTGCGGGACTGGTAGACCAGCTCCCAGTCCAGCCCGCCGCCGGCCCGGTCGACGACGCCCTGCGCTGCAGCCCGCAGCGCCGTGACGTAGCCGTCACCGTCCGGACCGGAGGTGCGGGCCATCACCTCCGGCACCGAGTGCGCGGTGAACAGCACCCGGGCCTGCGCCGACGGCAGCACCGAGACCAGCCCGCGCGCCATCACGTCGAGGAAGCCGTCGGTGGCCCAGTAGTGCCTCAGCTTGGTGACCACCGGGCCGATGCCGGCGCGGGCACGCCAGACGTCCTCCCGGTACTGCCGGCAGCCGCTGTACGACGGGAAAGCGCTTGTCATGATCGCCAGCGCGTGCCGGACCCCGTCGGCGCGCATCTGGTCGAGCGTGTCCGTCAGGTACGGGTGCCAGTTGCGGTTGCCCCAGTAGACCGGCAGCGCCGGGCCGCGGGTCGCGAGCTCGGCCTCCAGAGCCGCCTTGAGGTCGCGGGCCTGCTGGTTGATCGGGCTGACCCCGCCGAAGACGTCGAGGTAGTGCCGGCTCACCTCGGCCAGCCGCTCCGGCGGGATCCCGCGGCCCCGGGTGACGTTCTCCATGAACGGCAGCACGTCCTGCGGGGCCTCCGGGCCACCGAACGACACCAGCAGCAACGCGTCGACCGGCGGGGCGTCTGCGGGTGGCTCGTCGAGGCCGTCGTACGTGCTGTCGTGTGGGTTGGCTTCGGTCGCGGTGCTCACCGGTCGATCCTCCCCCGCGGCGCCCGCGGGCCGCACGTCGTACCGTCTGGAGGTGACCGGACCCGTCGCCCTGGTTGGCAGCGGGGAGTACCTCGAGGTGATGGCCCCGACCGAGGCGGCGCTGCTCGCCGGCCGGGCTCCCCGGTACGTGCAGATCCCGACAGCCGCGGCCCCCGAGGGCGAGGCGTCGCTGGCCCGCTGGGTGGCGCTCGGTGTGGAGCAGGCCGCCCGCATCGGCGTCGATGCCGTGTCCCTGGTCGTCCGGGACCGGACCGAGGCGGACGACCCGGCGCTGGCCGGGCTCGTCGAGGGAGCCGGCCTGATCTACCTGTCCGGCGGCAGCCCGCCGTACTGCGCCGCGACCCTGCGTGGCACCCGGGTGTGGGACGCGGTCCTGGAGGCGTGGCGGGGCGGCGCGGCGCTCGCCGGGTGCAGCGCCGGCGCCATGTCGCTCACCTCGTGGGTGCCCGACCTCCGACACCCCACCCGGTCCGCCGATGTGGGGCTGGCTGTGGTGCCTGACGTACGGGTCATACCGCACTTCGACCGGCTGCTCGGCTGGCTGCCCGACCTGGTGTCTCGCTACCTGGTCCGGGTACCCGACGGCACCGGCGTCGTCGGGGTCGACGAGGACACCGCGGTCGTGTGGGACGGCTCAGCCTGGACCGTTTCCGGCCGGCAGTCGGCGTGGCTGCTGTCGCGCGACGGCCGGCAGGGCTTCGCGGCCGGAGAGACCGTGCCGCTCCCCCCACCGATCCGCTGAACTGGCCGGTGCGGGTCCCCTGCGACACGATGAAGACGTGACGGTCTTCCTGCCGCTGGTGCTGCTCGGGCCGGTGCTGCTGCTGGTGACCGCGGTGCTGGCGCTCTGCGCCCACGGGCCGCTGGGATGGCTCGCGGCCGCGGGCCTCGTGGTTCTCGTGGCCTGGGTCAGCCGCTGGACCGCGCGCGCAGCGTGGGCCTGGTGGGTGTCGACCAAGGCGCCTTCCCGGCACTGAGCAGCCGGGCCCCCGGTACGGTCGGAGCTCCCCGAGCCAGGAGCCACTGCGTGCGAGCGATCCAGATCACCGAGTTCGGCGGGCCCGAGGTCATGCACCTGGTTGATCTGCCCGACCCCGCGGCCCCCGCCGGCCTCGCGGTGCTCGACGTGACCAGCGCGGGCGTCAACTACGCCGACACCCACCAGGTCGAGGACAGCTACCTCTCGCGCAGCCAGTTGCCGATGGTCCCGGGCTCGGAGGTGGCCGGCACGCTGCCGGACGGCCGCCGGGTGGCGGGCTTCACGAGCTCCGGTGGGTACGCGGAGAAGGCGGTCGTGCACCCGTCCGCGGTGTTCGAGCTGCCGGCCGCGATCACCGACGGGCAGGCCCTGTCGCTGCTCGTGCAGGGCCTGACCGCCTGGCATCTGCTGCGCACGTCGACGCATCTCGCGCCGGGCGAGACGGTTGTCGTACACGCCGCGGCCGGTGGTGTCGGCACCCTCGCGGTCCAGCTGGCGAAGGCCTGGGGGGCCGGTCGGGTGATCGGTGTCGCGTCATCACCTGAAAAGCGCGCGCTGGCCGCGTCCCTCGGCGCCGACGTCACCGTCGACGCCGGGGAGCGCGACCTCAAGGGCGCGCTCGAAGCGGCAAACCATGGGTGCAAGGTCGACGTGGTGCTCGAGATGGTCGGCGGCCCGACGTTCGACGCCTCGCTGGCGGCGCTGGCGCCGTTCGGGCGGCTGGCGACCTTCGGGATGGCCTCGCGCACGCCCTCGAAGCCGATCGAGGCCGGCGCGCTCATGTCGCGGAGTCGCGCCGTCGTCGGCTTCTGGCTGGCGCACTGCTTCGGCCGGCCCGAGCTGCTCACCCCGCAGATGGCCGAGCTGCTCGCCATGGTCGAGGCCGGGACGTTGCGGCCGCAGCTCGGCGGGACCTACCCGCTGGGCGACGCCGGGCTGG
>JAYVYM010000023.1:0-6117 GCA_043784245.1 Frankiales bacterium | reverse complement strand
CTGCGCGAACGCGCGCTGCGGCACGAGCGCGCGAGTCTCGGCCGCGACCTGGGCGAGAACCCGCAGTCGCTGTACGAGCGCGACGTGCAGGCGCTCGCGGCCGCGGCCCGGCGTTCCGACCTCGACCTGGCCGGCGAGGGCCTCGTCTTCGGCCGGCTCGACCTGGCCGATGGGACGGTCCACCACATCGGCCGGCTCGGCCTGCGTACCGAGGACCAGGACCCGATCGTGGTCGACTGGCGGGCCCCCGCCGCCGCGGCCTTCTACCGCGCCACGGCGGCCGACCCCCAGGGCGTCGTACGGCGGCGCACGATCACCACGCGCGGGACCACGGTCCGTGGCCTCGAGGACGAGCTGCTCGACCCGGCAGCCGCCGACGGCCTGCAGGGCAGCACCGTCGTCGGCGACGGCGCTTTCCTGGCAGCGATCAGCCGGGAGCGCGGCCCCCGGATGCGCGACATCGTTGCGACCATCCAGCGCGAGCAGGACGAGGCGGTCCGCGCCCCTGACGATGGAGCTCTGGTGGTCACCGGCGGCCCCGGCACCGGCAAGACGGCCGTCGCGCTGCACCGCGTCGCCTACCTGATGTACGCCCGGCGCGACTGGTACTCCCGCCGCGGTGTGCTCGTCGTCGGCCCCTCCCCCGTGTTCGTCGACTACATCGGTGCGGTGCTGCCGGCGCTCGGCGAGACCAGCGTGCGGCTGTCGAGCCTGGGCCGGCTGCCACAGCTGCCGACCGGCCTCTCCGTCACCGCCGACGACCCGCCGGTCGTGGCCGCCGTCAAGGGTTCGGCGCGGATGGTGCCGCTGCTGCGCCGGGTGGTGCGCGAGCTCGGCGGCAGCCGGCAGGTGCCCGACCTGGAGCTGGCCCGGTGGGGCACCGGCCTGGTGCTGCCGGGCGCGGACCTGGCCCGTCGGCGCGCCCTCGTGGCACGGGGCTCCCGCAGCCACAACGCGGGGCGGGCTGCGTACCTCACGACGGTTGCCGACACGGCGTGGCGGGCGTTCTCCCGGCGGCCGGGCGCCGCGAAGGAGGAGCCCGGCGACCGCGAGGACTTCGGCCGGTGGCTGCGCAGCGACCCCACGGTGCTGCGCTGGCTCGACAGCGTCTGGCCGCTGCTGCTGCCCGCCGAGGTGCTGACCGCGCTGCGCGGGCTGCCCCTCACCCGGCTGGCGCACGGCCTGTTCGAACCGGCGGAGGTCACGGCGCTCGCGGACTCCTGGCGGGAGGGCGCGCCGCTGACCGCGCTCGACGCCGCGGTGCTCGACGAGCTCGGCGAGATGCTCGGCGCGCCACCGGAGCCTGAGCCCGACCCGGACGCCTTCGACGAGCTGGCCGAGCTCGACGAACTGGCCCGGATGTCGGAGGTGACGACGTTCGCTGACCGCACCCGCCGGGTCACCCGCAACATCGCCGAGGAGCACGACTACCGGACGTACGCCCATGTCGTGGTCGACGAGGCGCAGGACGTGGCGCCGCTGCAATGGCGGATGCTCGCCCGTCGGGCCCGCGGCGCCACCTGGACCGTCGTCGGCGACTGGGTCCAGTCGGCCTGGCCCGACGTCGATGAGGTACGCAGCGCGATGGCCGCCTGCCTGGGAAAGGCCCGGCTGCGCGAGGTCCAGCTCACCACCAACTACCGCACCGGCACGGAGGTCGCCGCGCTAGCCGCGCGGGTGCTCGCCCGGATCGACCCCGATGCGGTCCCACCGGCAGCGGTGCGCTCGACCGGTGTCGAACCGCTGCTGCGACGCGGACCGCTCGCCGACGCCGTCGCCGGCCTGCTGGCCGATGTCGGCGGCACCGTCGGGGTGGTCTGCCCGCGGGCGCTGGTCGACGACGTACGCGCGACGCTGCCCGCCGACGACCGGCTGCAGGTGCTCGACACCTGGCAGGCGAAGGGGCTCGAGTTCGACGGCTGCGCCGTGCTCGCCCCCGAGCAGATCGTGGCCGAGGCCCCGACCCCGTCGGCCGGGCTCCGGACGCTGTACGTCGCCCTCACCCGCGCTACGCAGCGGCTGACAGTCGTGTCGGACGAGCCGCTGGACTGGCTTCGGGCTTGACCGGCGCGCTGCCGACACCTGAGAGGTCAGGCGCGCTGGTCGACCAGGAAGATCTGCAGCTCGCGCAGGCCGCGGGCGGCTTCCTGGGTCAGGAAGCGCTCACTCGGACTGAGTGGCCCGAGCCCGGCGGGCGGCCGGTGACCGGCCGGCAGCGTCGGCCGGGTGCGCTGCCGGGGCAGCCACCTGCGCACCGCGCGCGCCCGGCCGGGCTGATCGGCGGTACGGGCGACCTGCCAGGCCTTGATGCGGACGCAGAAGGCCGCCCACCCGACGATGACCCCGCCCACCACCATCAGTGCCACGTCGAAACGCATGCCGCGCCCCCTCTTCGTCATAGGACTCCTCGGTCGCTCGCAGGCGGCACCTGAGCCGACCGTACGACGGGAGTCCGGTGTCCGCAGCCATACCGACCTACGCTGCGGCGTGGCCGGGAGCAGCGCGCGGGTGCGGGTTCGGGTGGTGCAGGACTCGGTGGTCGTCGCCCGTGAGGACCACGTCGCCGTCGAGGAGCCGCTCGAGGTACGGGTCGAGGCGCCCGGCGGGGCGTTCCCGCTCGCGGTGACGATGCGTACGCCCGGAGCCGACCTCGAGCTGGCAGCGGGGTTCCTGCACAGCGAGGGACTGGTGCGTACCAGGGCGGACATCGTGATGTTGCGGCACTGCGTCCAGGTGCCGCGCGAGCAGCGCGACAACACCGTGACCGTACGGCTCACGCAGGCCCCGACCGTCGCCGCCGCCGCCCTGGCCCGTCGCTTCACTGTCTCGAGCGCGTGCGGCGTATGCGGGCTGGAGAGCCTGGACGCGTTGGCGGCCCGTGGGGTCGCCCCGGTGACATCCACCCCTGTCGACGCTGACCTGCTGCCCAAGCTGCCGGCCCGGTTGCGCGCCGCACAGGTGCTGTTCGAGACGACGGGCGGCCTGCATGCGAGTGGGCTGTTCGACCCGGCCGGCGGGCTGCTCTGCGTACGCGAGGACGTCGGCCGCCACAACGCCTTCGACAAGGTGGTCGGCTGGGCGCTGCTGGCGGACCGGCTACCGTTATCCGGCCACACCATGGTGGTCAGCGGGCGTACCAGCTACGAGTTGGTGCAGAAGGCCATCGTGGCCGGCATCGGCGTCCTTGCGGGGGTGTCGGCGCCCAGCAGCCTCGCGGTGCAGCTGGCCGACCGGTTCGGCCTGGCCCTGGTCGGTTTCCTGCGCGAACGCCGGTTCGTGCTGTACACCGGCGCGCTGGTCGTCTGACCCGCTACTCCCCCAGCGTGCCCGCCGAGCGCCGCAGCACGTGCTCGCGGTAGGCAAGCCAGGCGTCGTGGTCCTTGGCGTGCAGGCCGTCCACGAGCGCGAGGTTGCGGGCGACCTGGTCGGTGGCGCTCGGCCCGAACGCCGTCAGCAGGTCGAGGTGCGCCGACAGGTCGCGACGGACCTGCATCCACGCAGAGAGCAACCGGACGGCATCGAGGTCGAGCGGCTCCTCCATCGGCGCAGGATGGCCCACCGGGGACCGGGACGCAGCCCAACGCGCCAGATCCGGACTCCCGGGATGGGGCCCTGTCCGGGTATGTGCGCAGACAGCAACGCCTCGACCGGGTTGCGGGGGCGAGGCACGCCGGTCATCAGCGTGCATTCGTACGCCGGATGGCAGCTGTGCCTTCGCGATGCGCGTCGGACCGACCTGCGCGCCACGATCAGCCCGCGGCCGGGTTCAGCCGAACGCGTCCACTCCGGTCAGCTCAGCCGACAGCGCCCAGAGCTCTGCGGCTGCGTCCCGGTCAACGGCATGCGCGTCGACGCCGCGTACCCGCGCTGTCGAAGAACCGGGCACCGTCGGCTCGGCGACGTCGCAGTCCTCGCAGTAGACGCCACCGATGCCCTCCAACAACGGCGACGTGGCCGCCCACACGGTCGTCGCCGCGCCCTGCTCGGGTGACTTGAACCGTGCGTCGACGTTGCCGGCCTCGTCCATCCAGCCGCTCGCCACCATCTCCTCGCGCGGCAGATACCGTTGCAGCGGCGTCATGATTCCGCCCGGGTGCACCGCGAGCGCGCGGACCCCGGTGGCCTGCGCGAGCGCGTCCAGGTGCACCGCGAACAGGCTGTTGGCGGTCTTGGCCTGCCCGTACGCCAACCACTTGTCGTACCCGGTGGTGAACTGCGGGTCCTCGAAGCGGAACGGCGAGAGCTTGTGGCCGGTCGAGGACAGCGCCACGACCCGGCCGCCACCGGTCGCGACCGCAGGCCAGAGCAGGTTGGTGAGGGCGTAATGCCCGAGGTGGTTGGTCGCGAGCTGCGCCTCCCACCCGGGCCCGACCCGGGTTTCGGGGCAGGCCATCACGGCGGCGTTGTTGACCAGCAGGTCGATCTGTCGGCCGGTCGCGAGGAAGCGGGCCGCGAACTCCCGGACGCTGTCGAGGTCAGCGAGGTCAAGGGTGCCGACCTCGATCGCCCACGGCAGCTCGGCAAGTACCTGCTCGGCGTGCTCGCGGCGCCGCGCCGGTACGACGACCTGCGCGCCGGCCCCGGCGAGCGCCCGGACGGTCTCCAGTCCGAGCCCGGAGTAGCCGCCGGTGACCACTGCCAGGCGGCCGGACAGGTCGCGGCCCGCCAGCACCTCGGCGGCGGTCGAGCGGGCGCCGAAGCCGCTGCCGAGGCGGCGCTGAGAGGACGTCATCACGGCAGGCTATTTCAGGGTGTCGTCGTCGCCGGTGCGGGCGTCGTCGCCGGTGCGGGCGTCGTCGTCGGTGCGGACGTCGTCGGCGCCGTGGCCGAGGAAGGGGCAGGCGCAGTCGTGGGTACTGGGGTGACCGCCGGGGCGGGTGTTGTGGGCTCGACACCCGGCGTCGGCGTGAGTGGCGTGCGGCTCGGGGTCCTCGTCGCCTTGGGTGCCGTCGACGGAGCGGGTACGACCACCGCGGTGATCGGCACTACCGCAGGTACGGGCGGCCGTACGACGACGTATGTGGTCAGCGCGGCGAAGAAGATGGCCAGCAAAACGAAGGTGGACGTACGTACGCGGCTCATGCCGACGGCTCGGCGGTGTCGAGCAGGGGTGGTACGTGCAGACCCTCGGCGCGTAGCGCGGCAGCGGCGCGTGAGCGCAGCTCCCGGCCGACGTCGAACTGCATGCCGGGCAGGGTGCGGGCGACCAGGCGGATCACGAGCTGGTCGACCTGCAGGCTCTCCACCCCCATCACCGACGGGGTGTCCAGCAGAAGCGACGACAGGTCGGGGTCGGCCACCGCGTCCTCACCGACCTGCCTGAGCACAGCACTGACGCGGGTGACGTCGGCACCCGGGGGCACCGGGATGTCGAGCACGGCGCGGGCCCAGTCGCGGGACAGGTTGACGACCTGCAGGATCTGCCCGTTGGGCGTGATGACGACCTCGCCGTCGAGCGTGCGCATCTCTGTGACCCGCAGGGTGACATCCTCGACCGTCCCGGTCATCGGCGTCGATCCGCCCGCAATGGTCAATCGGACGACATCGCCGTAGCCGTACTGCCGCTCAGTGATCAGGAAGAAGCCGGCCAGCAGGTCCTGCACGATGCGCTGGGCGCCGAAGCCGAGGGCGACGCCGGCGACGGTCGCCGGGGCTACGAGCCCGGCGATCGGCACGCCGAGCCGCTGCAGGACCAGCACCGCCGTCACGCAGTAGATCGCTACCAGCGTGGCCCAGGTGGCAACCTGGGCCAGCGCGTGGCGGTGCTTGGACGCCTCCGAGCGCACCAGCGCGTCGCTCTCCTGCGCGTTGGCGTCGATCCGGTCGGTGATTCGCTGCCCGGACCAGGACGTCAGCCTGGACAGCAGAGCCGCCCCGCTGACGATGAGCACGATCTCCAGGCCGCGCCCCCGGGCATAGTTCGAGACGTCGGTCAGCGGCTCGATGGTGAGAAGCATGTGCACCATCCTGCCCGTCGCCGGCGTGGGCCCCGCCTTCGACGCGAGCACTCGTTGTTCCGCCGGAGGTCCTACGATCCTGCGCGGGGCGGTAGCTCAGCCGGTCAGAGCAGGGGACTCATAATCCCTCGGTCGTGGGTTCGAGCCCCACCCGCCCCAC
>JAYVYM010000022.1:0-5055 GCA_043784245.1 Frankiales bacterium | reverse complement strand
GCACCTCACCGGCGGCCAGGTCGCGGTCGCCGAGCACGACCGCGAACATCGCCCCGCTGCGGTCAGCAGCCTTCATCGCACCCTTCAGGCCGCGGTCGCCGTACGCCAGGTCGGCGGCAATCCCGGCCCGCCGAAGTGTCCCGACAATGGCGACGGCGCGCGCCTTCGCAGCAGCGCCGAGCGGGACAAGGAACACCGCGGTGCGCGGAGCCGGGGCGGTCCGCACCCCCTCGGCCTCGAGCGCGAGCAGCGTGCGGTCGACGCCGAGCGCCCAGCCGACCCCCGGCAGCGGCGGGCCCTCGATGGCCTGGCTGAGCCCGTCGTAGCGACCGCCGGCGCCGATGGTCGACTGCGCGCCCAGCAGCGGGTGTACGAACTCGAAGGTGGTTCGCCGGTAGTAGTCGAGCCCGCGTACCAGCCGGAGGTCGTCGACGAAGGGCACCCCGAGGTCGGTGAGCGCAGTGCGTACCGCCTCGTGGTGCTCCTTGGCCGCCGCCGACAGGACGTCGGCGAGCAGCGGCGCGTCGGCGGTCGCCGCGCGCACATCGGGGCGCTTGTCGTCCAGGACCCGCAGCGGGTTGAGCTCGATCCGGCGGTCGGTCTCGGGGTCCAGGCCGCCGACCCGCGGGCGCAGGTAGTCGCGCAGCCGGTCGCTGTAACCGGTGCGGTCCTCGGGGTCACCCAGGGTCGAGAGGTGCAGCTCGGTGCGGGTGAGCCCGAGCGAGCGGTACGCCTGGTCGGCAAGCGCGATCAGCTCGGCGTCGAGGGCCGGGTCGGCGCTGCCGAGCGCCTCCGCGCCGACCTGGGTGAACTGCCGTTGCCGCCCGGACTGCGGCTGCTCGTAGCGGAACATCGGGCCGGCGTACCAGAGCTTCACCGGCAGGGCGCCGCGCTCCAGGCCGGCGTCGAGGACGGCCCGGACCGCCCCCACGGTGCCCTCGGGCCGCAGCGTGAGCGAACGCTCGCCGCGGTCGGTGAAGGTGAACATCTCCCTGCTCACCACGTCGGTGGTCTCCCCGACGCCGCGCGAGAACAGTGCGGTGTCCTCGAACACCGGCAGCTCGAGATAGCCGTAGCCGGCCAGCCGCAGCGGCGCGATCATCGCGTCGCGCACGGCGAGGAGGGCTTCGGAGCGCGGTGGTACGTAGTCGGGCACGCCCTTGGGTGCGGCGAAGCGCATCACAGGCCCCGGCTGGGCGCCGGCAGGCCCTGCAGGTAGGGGTTGGTGGCGCGCTCGTGGCCGACGGTGGTGGCCGGGCCGTGGCCGGGCAGGACGACGGTGTCGTCGGCGAGCGGCAGCACCGCTGTGGCCAGCGAACGCAGCATGGCCGCGTGGTCGCCGCCGGGCAGGTCGGTGCGCCCGATCGACCCGGCGAACAGCACGTCTCCGGCGATCAGCAGCGGCTCGCCGGCAGCCTCGTCCCCCGGCAGCCCGAACATGATGGAGCCGGGCGTGTGACCGGGCGCGAGGTCGACGGTGAAGCGCAGCCCCGCGAGCTCGAGCGGGCCGCCGGTCGGCAGCTCCACGACGTCGTCGGGCTCGGTGAACACCAGACCTCCGAACAGCTGCTGGCCGACACCGAGGCTGAGCCCGCGGCCGGGGTCGGTCAGCAGCGCGCGGTCGGCAGGGTGGACGTACGCAGGCACGTCGTGGGCCCCGCAGACCGGTACCACCGACCACATGTGGTCGATGTGGCCGTGCGTCAGCAGGACGGCGACCGGCTTGAGGCGGTGCTCGCGCAGCAGGTCCTCGACGCCCTGCACAGCGTCCTGACCGGGGTCGACGACGACGCACTCGCTGCCTGCGGAGGCCGCCACGACGTAGCAGTTGGTGCCGAACGAGCCGGCCGGGAACCCGCGGACGAGCACGGACGTCCTCTCGCAGTACGAATAGGGCCGGCCCGACCCTACCGGCGCGCCCGCCGCCGGCCCGTACGCATTTCTCCCTAGACTGCGATTCGACCGGAGCCCCCTTGGAGGACGCAGCGTGGCCAGCACCAGGCGTGAGAAGGAGCTGGCCCGGATGCGGGCCGAGCGGCAGGCGGCTCGTCGCGCGGCGGAGGCGACCCGACGCAAGCGGCGCATCACGATGATCGCCAGCACGGTCGCGGTGCTGATCGTGGCCGGGGTCGTCACGGTGATTTCGCTCAGGAGTCGCGGAGGTAGCCCGACGGCAGCCTCGCCGGCGCCGAGCGCGTCGGGACCCTGTGCCTACAAGGCGGTCGGTGCGGCGAGCCGGCCGGTCAAGCCGCCGCCCGCTGTGCCGGCCGCGAGCGGGCCGGTCACCGCGACCATGACCACCGACCAGGGCGTGGTCGCCTGGACGCTGGCGACCGAGAAGGCACCCTGCGCGAGCGGCAGCTTCGTGTCGCTGGCCGCTCAGAAGTTCTTCGACGGCACGCCCTGCCACCGGCTGACGACCGAGGGCATCTTCGTCCTGCAGTGCGGCGACCCGACGGGCACCGGCAGCGGCGGCCCGGGCTACCAGTACGCCGAGGAGAACCTCACCGGCGCGACGTACCCACGAGGGACGATCGCGATGGCCAAGAGCTCGGCTGCCGGCTCGACGGGCAGCCAGTTCTTCCTGGTCTACAAGGACAGTTCGCTGCCGCCGCAGTACACCCCGGTCGGCACGATCACCGCGGGCCTGGACGTGCTGGACAAGGTGGCCGCCGGCGGCGCCACGCCCGCCGATGCCACCACCGGCAACACTGCGCCCAAAATCAAGGTCAACATCGCGACTTTGGCGACCGCGCCCGCGTAGTCGGCGGCTGGACGAGCCTGAGTTGCTTCGGCGCTGGCCCGAGCACTACCTGCCCCGCGCCGCGCGTAGCTGGCAGCCCGGGCGCGGCACGATCCGACGGGCGCCCTCACGCTGGCCCCATTCAGGACGTGACGCGGTAGGCGTCGTACACACCCTCGACGGCGCGGACCTGGTTGAGCAGGTGGCCGAGGTGCTTCGGGTCGGCCATCTCGAAGGTGAACCGCGACACCGCCACGCGGTCGCGGGTCGTGGTGACCGTCGCCGAGACGATGCTGACGTGCGCGTCCGACAGCATCCGCGTGACGTCGGACAGCAGCCTCGTGCGGTCCAGCGCCTCCACCTGGATCGCCACCAGGAACATCGAGCCCGCGGTCGGGGCCCATTCGACCTCGACGACCCGCTCGCCGGTGAGCAGCAGCGGACCGGCGTTGGCGCAGTCGCCGCGGTGCACCGAGACGCCGCGGCCACGGGTGACGAAGCCGACGATGTCGTCGCCGGGCACCGGCGTACAGCAGCGGGCGAGCTTGACCCAGATGTCGGTCACACCCTTGACCACGACCCCTGAGTCGCCGGGGGCCCGCTGGCGCGACGGGCGGGCGGGACGGATGGTCTCGGCGACGTCCTCAACGATGCCCACCGTTCCGCCGGTCGCCGCCACCACCTTCTGCACCACCGACTGCGCCGACAGCCTGCCCTCGCCCACCTCGGCGTACAGGGCGGTGACGTCGGCCAGCCGCAAGTCTTTCGCGAGGCTGGGCAGCGCCTCACCGCCGAGTAGGCGCTGCAGCGGCAGGCCCTGCTTGCGCACGGCGCGGGCGATCAGCTCCTTGCCGGCGTCAACGGCGTCCTCACGACGCTCCTTGGCAAACCAGGCGCGAATCTTGTTGCGCGCCCGGGGGCTCTTGACGAAACCCAGCCAGTCCTTGGACGGCCCGGCGCCCTCGGCCTTGCTGGTGAAGATCTCCAGCACGTCGCCGTTCTCCAGCACCGACTCCAGCGGCACGAGCCGGCCGTTGACGCGGGCGCCGATGCAGCGGTGACCGACCTCGGTGTGGACGGCGTACGCGAAGTCGACGGCGGTGGCACCGGACGTCAGCGGGATGACGTCGCCCTTGGGGGTGAAGACGAAGACCTCGGCGGAGTGCAGGTCAAAGCGCAGCGAGTCCAGGAACTCCCCCGGGTCCGCGGCTTCTTTCTGCCAGTCGAGCAGTTGGCGCAGCCAGGTCATGTCGTCGCCGCCGAGGGCTCCGGCCGGGCCGCCCCCCTTGTACTTCCAGTGCGCAGCGATGCCGTACTCCGCGCGCTTGTGCATCTCGTTGGTGCGGATCTGCAGCTCGACCGGCTTGCCCTCTGGGCCGATCACTGTCGTGTGCAACGACTGGTACATGTTGAACTTGGGCATCGCGATGTAGTCCTTGAAGCGCCCGGGGACCGGTGACCACAGCGCGTGCACGATGCCGAGGGCCGCGTAGCAGTCGCGGACCGAGTCGACGAGTACGCGGATGCCCACGAGGTCGTAGATATCGTCGAAGTCGCGACCGCGCACGATCATCTTCTGGTAGATCGAGTAGTAGTGCTTGGGGCGCCCGCTCACCGTCGCCGACACCTTCGCCGCCTTGAGGTCGGTCTGGATGCGCTCGGTGACCTGACTCAGCTGGGTGTCGCGCGAGGGCGCCCGGTCGGCGACCAGGCGGACGATCTCGTCGTAGCGCTTGGGGTACAGCGTGGCGAAGGCGAGGTCCTCAAGCTCCCACTTGATGGCGTTCATGCCGAGCCGGTGGGCAAGCGGGGCGAAGATCTCGAGTGTCTCGCGGGCCTTGCGCTCCTGCTTGTCCGGTGGCAGGAAGCGCAGGGTGCGCATGTTGTGCAGTCGGTCGGCCAGCTTGATGACCAGCACCCGCGGGTCACGGGCCATCGCCACGACCATCTTGCGGATCGTCTCGGCCTCGGCCGACTCGCCGTACTTCACCTTGTCGAGCTTGGTCACGCCGTCGACCAGGTGCGCGACGTCCTCCCCGAACTCCTCGCGGACCCCGCTCAGCGTCGTGGGGGTGTCCTCGACGGTGTCGTGCAGCAGCGCGGCGACCAGCGTGGTGGTGTCCATGCCCAGCTCGGCCAGGATGGTCGTCACGGCGAGCGGATGCGTGATGTACGGATCGCCGCTGCGCCTGCGCTGACCTTCGTGCGCGGCCTCGGCGATCTCGTACGCCCGCTGCACGGGACGCAGGTCGGCCTTGGGGTGCGCGACCCGGATGGTGCGGGCCAGCGGCTCCAGCACCGGGGAGGACGCG
>JAYVYM010000021.1:0-3247 GCA_043784245.1 Frankiales bacterium | reverse complement strand
GTTCTGCAGCCTTCACCGGACCGGACCGATTTGGCTATGCCGCGCGATGTTGCGGGCTGCCGGCGGGGGGCCGCTCCCGCAGCAGCCACACGGGATTGGACGCAGAGATCACCCGCCCAGTCAGGTCGAGTACCTCCACCCGGCAGAAGCTGGACCGTGTGGTGTCCAGCGACAGGGCTACCCGGCCCTTCTGCAGGGCACGAGCCGGGTAAGAGGCGACCACGGTGGTGTTCGGGGTCGGGGCGCCGACGCCTGCGTAGTCGACTTGACCCTGCAGCACTTGGACCTTGGCGCCAAGGGGCAGTTGGGTGGCAATAACATCCAGGGTGCGTCGGGTCAGGCCGGACACCGAGACGGCGCCCATCGGGACCGAGTGGTCGACCAGCATGTCCAGCGACCCCCGATACCGCGACAACGACGAGCACCACGCGCGGCCGGACCGCAAGGCCGACAGCAGGGCTGGCTCGCTGGTGTCATGCGCCCACACCGTTGTCACCCAGTCGTTGTCGCCACCCAACCAACGCGTGGAGAAGTGGTCGTCCGTCGTCCCGTTACCGGTGAGGAAAACTCCATTGCGCGAGCAGACGTCCCACAGGCCGAGGTGGTGTGCGAGATCGACCCCGCCTCGCGTGTCGTAACCGACCTCGAGGATGGTGGCCCCCAGTGCTCGAGTGGGCAGGATCTTGACTGCCGTTCTTGCCAGCAGCTCATCCTGCTGAACCGCCGGCAGCAGGGGTAAGCTATCCGGTCCATACGGGTGGTTGTAGCTGCACAGGCCGCCCTGGGTTGCGATGCGCGGTACCAGGACATCCTGCAGGATCCGCTCTGGCGGGTGTTCGGCCAGTAGCGAGGTGTAGTCGGGCAGGGCAATCCGGCCGCCGAACCAGTTGAGGTGCGGGTACAGCCACGACACCTCCAACCCCTGCCGCTGCGTCACCCTCGGGTATCGACCGACGTACCCGGCGGCGATGTCCGTCTGCAGCTGTAGGGCAAGGCTGCCGGTGTTCACCCGCGTCATCCGTAGATAGTCGAAGTAGCCTCCAGCAAGCGTTTTGTTACTGCTGACCGCGTTCAGAGTCATGCCGAAGAGCGCGAAATCACGGGCATCCAGGTCCGGCCACAAGGCCGCGATGTCGTCGCTTGGTCGCAGTGTGACGGTATTCCACTGCCGAGGCACAAAGGGCAGGCTGATCACGCCGCTGAGACCCTGGTTGCGGCGCACGCCTGCGGCATCTCCCCCTCCGAAGCGATACGACAGCGAGTATGTCCCCTCTGGCCGCCCGCTGCCTGCGGGGTGGAAAGAGCTGGCCACCAGCAACTCGAGGTAGCCGTCGTCACCAGTCACATCGGGGTAGACCTCAAGAATCAAGGTTTGGCCGAACATATTCCCATGGTAAGTCCGACCGGCCTTGGTCGCATCTGCGAAGAAACCGAGGGAGGCCGGTGCCCTGCCGGTGCTTTCCGCAACGACATGCAGGCTGCCGTCGGAAATGGGATCCTTTGGGGATGCCGGCTGGGCCACGATGCCGCCGGTGGCGACGCTGCTGAGTGGCCCACTCGTAACTTGACGCCATTCCCAGGCGGCTCCCTGACCCGGCTCGGGGGCCTCGCCGACCAGGCTCGTGAAGTGCACTGCCTCGCGGTAGCCGTGGCCCGACATGCGGAAGTCATGGTCGGTCCACCAAACGACGTCCACCCCGTACTTCTCGGCAGCCGCCAGGTGCCCGCTCATGGATCCCGACTGCTCGCTGAATGACGTGTGGACATGCATCGCCATGGACTGCGAGGCCGGCAAGTCGGCGTCCGGGCCGGACCCTGCCCCCCATTCGTGGCGCAGCACCGCTCCGCCGGCCGTCAACCCGCTCGCCGCCAGCAGGCCCGCGCTCTGCAGCAGACGTCGCCTACTCAGAGGGAACCTGCTGCCGGAGCGGTCAGCGTTCTGGTCCTCGCACATTCGGGACCTCCTCGTCCGCGCACCCAGCATGGCAGTAAAGCTGGCGAAGCGGGCAGTCCCGGCCGCCTAGCGACGTTTGTCGCTGGCGGAGCCTTAAAGTTTGTGGGGCTTGGAGGGCTCAGCCTTGAGGTGGTCGGCCCCGGCGTCGACCAGTGCTTTGCGCTCCTGACGGGCCAGCGGCAGGCCGTAGGCGTGCCGCAGGGTGGCCCAGCCGATCGGTGCCAGCACCAGGGTCAGCAGCAGCAGCCAGCCCAGCGTCACCGTGTCGACTCCCAGCAGCTTCAAGCCGGACGCGACCAGCACCACCGTGAGCGCTCGCCGGATGACGCCGCCCGGGGCCCGCGAGGAGTACCGGGCGCCGACGTAGACGCCGGGGATGGCGCCGAGCAGGAGCGACGTGGTGACGGAGAAGGAGAAGTCGCCGAACAGGTAGTGGCCGAGGGCCGCCGAGGCGACCAGCGGCACGGCTTGCACCAGATCGGTCCCGACGAGCTGGTTGGCGTTCAGCGTGGGATACAGCGCGAGCAGCGCGATGATGATCAGGGACCCGGACCCCACCGAGGTCATCCCGACGATGAGGCCGCCGGCCGCGCCGACGAGCACCGTCGGCACCGGCCGCAGCGCGACCTCCGGGACGCCGGTCGGCCGCGAGTCGAGCCGCAGGCCCTGCGCGCGCCGTCGCGCGCGGGCGCGCAGTGCCAGGTAGGCCTTGAGTGCGAGCGAGCCAGCCGCGATCAGCAGGGCAATCCCCAGCGCGGTCTTCACGGTGTTCTGCACCGCGTCGCCGTTGCCGAGCGCCTTGAGGACGAAGACGCCGGCAAAGGCGCTGGGCACCGACCCCATGACAAGCAGCTTGGCCATCCCCTTGTTGACGGTGCCGTTGCGCAGGTGCACCAGGCCACCGATCGGCTTCATGAACGCCGAAGCAACCAGGTCGCTCGAGACCGCAGCCAGCGGCTGGATGCCGAAGACCAGCACCAGCACCGGCGTCATCAGGGCGCCGCCGCCCATCCCGGTGAGCCCGACGACGAGCCCGACCAGCAAGCCGGCCAGCGAGAGTCCGAGATCCACGAGGTGCCTCCGGGGGGCGCAGCAGCGCCCGGAGAAGTGCGACAACGAGGGTGCCGGTTGCCGATGGGTGGGCTGCAGTTTGCCATCACGGGGTGCGGTGGCGGGGCGGTATCCATGACCGGGCGGGTTGGCAGACGGGTGATTCCTGTGCCCCGGACGTACCGTGGAGTCCACCGGTGCCGGCTGCCTGCAGGAGCCCCGCCCGCGTCCGGCTGCCGCGCC
>JAYVYM010000020.1:0-11700 GCA_043784245.1 Frankiales bacterium | reverse complement strand
TCGGTCTGGTCGTGCGTGACGTACACCGTTGTGGTGCCGTACTTCTTCTGGATCCGGGCGATCTCGGTCCGCATCTGGACCCGCAGCTTGGCGTCGAGGTTGGACAGCGGCTCGTCGAACAGGAACGCCTTCGGGTCCCGCACGATGGCGCGGCCCATGGCGACCCGCTGGCGCTGTCCACCAGACAGGTTCGCCGGCTTGCGGTCCAGGTTCTCGGTCAGCTCCAGCACCCGCGCGGCCTCCTCGACCCGGGACGTCACCTCGGCGTCGTCGACCTTGGCGATCCGCAGCGGGAACGCCATGTTCTCGCGCACGGTGAGGTGCGGGTACAGCGCGTAGTTCTGAAAGACCATCGCCAGGTCGCGGTCCTTCGGAGCCCGGTCGTTGACGACGTCGCCGCCGATCACCATCTCGCCTTCGGAGATGTCCTCGAGCCCGACGATCATCCGGAGCAGGGTGGACTTCCCGCAACCGGACGGCCCGACCAGGATCATGAACTCCCCGTCGGCGATATCCAGGTCGACCGAGGAGACCGCTTCTGTCCCGTCGGGGTAGCGCTTGGTGATCCCGCGCATGGTGATGGCAGCCATCGACGTCTCAGCCCTTCACTGCACCGGCGGTGAGGCCGGCGACGATGCGGCGCTGGAAAACCAGCACCATGATGATGATGGGGACAGTGACCACGATCGCCGCGGCGGCGATCTGACCGGTCGGGTTGATGAAGTTGGAGCTGGCCGTGAAGAAGGCCGTCGCCGCCGGGACGGTGCGCGCCGCCGAGGTCGAGGTCAGCGAGATCGCGAACAGGAAGTCGTTCCAGCAGAAGATGAACACGATGATGGCGCTGGTGAAGATGCCGGGCACCGCGAGCGGCAGGATCACCCGGCGGAATGCCTGGAAGGGCGTCGCCCCGTCGACCTGCGCGGCCTGCTCGAGATCCCACGGGATCTCCCTGAAGAACGCCGCGAGGGTCCAGATCGCCAGCGGCAGGGCGAAGGTCATGTACGGCAGGATCAGGCCGGGCCAGGTGTCGTACAGGCCGGTGGAACGCCAGATGTTGAACAGCGGGCCGATGATCGACACCGGCGGGAACATCGCGATCGCCAACGCACCGGACAGCAGCAGGGTCTTGCCCGGGAAGTCGAGACGGGCGATGGCGTAAGCCGCGAAGGCCGCGATGACGACGGCCAGCACGGTCGTGATCAAGGAGATGCCGATCGAGTTGATGAGCGGCCGGACGAACTCGCCGCTGGTGAAGATGTCACGGTAGTTGCTCAGCGTGGGCGCGACCGGGAACAGCTTCTTGTCACCGACGTCTGCCGCGCTTTTCAACGAGAGCGACAGAATCCACAGCACCGGGAACATCGCGTACGCCACGATGAACACGACGCCGAGCTTCCAGACGGCACCGTTGCCCTTCTGCCGGGCCGCCCTCTTCTGGCGCGGTCTTGCCGTGGCGCCACGGTTGGACTCGGCACCGATCCGCTCCGCCCCGATGGTGCTCGCGGTCATCAGCCGGCCCCCTTCACGGTGCCCAGATTGGTCTTGAACCCCTTCACGAAGATGAAGGCAATGAGGATGATCAGGAGAAACAGCAGAATCGAGATGGCCGAGCCGAGCCCGAGGTTGACCCGGGTGATCAGCGCGTTGTAGCCGATGCCGCTGATGGTCTGCGTTTTCAGCGCACCCGCCGTCTGGACGTAGACCGTGTCGAAGATGCGGAACGCGTCGAGCGTGCGAAACAGCACCGCCACGAGGATCGCACCCTTCATGTTCGGTAGCGTGATCTTGAACAGGCGCTGCGAGGCGGTGGCCCCGTCGACCTTCGCGGCCTCCTGCATCTCCTCGGGCACGGTGGCGAGGCCGGCCAGCAGGAGCAGGCTCATGAAGGGCGTGGTCTTCCAGACCTCGGTGAGGATGATCGTGGCGTAGGAGCCGATCTGTCCGCCGAGCGGGTTGAGCGTCCCGATGAAGCCGGTGTCGGGGGAGACCGCGAACTTGAAGGCGTACGCCGCGATCACGGTGATGATGCCGTACGGGATGAGGATCGCCGTGCGTACGGTGCGTCGGCCGAAGAACGCCCGGTGCATGACCAACGCGAACGCCAGCCCGATGACGAGCTCGATGCCGACGGAGAACACGGTGATGACGGTCGTGGAGATGACCGCCTGCCACCAGACGCCGCTGCTGAGCACCAGGGCGTAGTTGCTGAATCCGATGAAGGCGTTCTCGCCGGGAGTCCGCAGGTCGTACCGGAACAGGCTCAGGTAGACCGCGTAGCAGATCGGGTATGCGGTGACCAGCAGCATGATGATGGCTGCGGGTGCGGCGAGCTTGAGGCCGAGCCGCCGTTCGGCAGCCGCCCGGTCTGTCTCGCCCTTCTTGGCGGGCTTGCTGGGCGCAGTGCCGGTGACCCGGGTCGAGCCGGTGGTCGTCGTCATCTAGAGGACCGCCTGGGAGGCCAGGGCGCGCTTGATCAGGTCGCGCAACGCCGGATAGGTCTTGGGCGGGTTGATGTCGCTGAGGGGATGCAGGACCTGGCGGACCGCGAGTGAGATGTCGTTGTAGTTCGGGGTGACCGGCCGGGGCGCGGCGGTCTCCAGCTGCTGGGTCATCAGCGGCAGGAACGGCAGCTTCTCCTTGATGGCCGGGTCGTCGCTGAGCGAGCGGAGCACCGACGGCTGCCCGCCGGTGGTGGCGATCGTGCGCTGCTGGTCGGCCTCGGTGAGGCAGTTGATGGCGGCCAGCGCAGCCGGGCGGTTCTTGGTGAACGCCCCGACGCCGAGGTTGTAGCCACCGAGCGGCGCCTTCGCCGGGGTGCCGGCGACGACCTGCGGGTAGGGGGCCACGCCGTAGTCCTGAGCCAAGGTCGGATCGGCCTTCAACGCGCTCGGGTAGACGAACGGCCAGTTGATCATAAAGGCGCTGCCGCTGTCCTTTGCCTGGAACGCCAGCCGGTTGTCGTCCTCGCCGCTGGTCGACAGTGCGGTCGGCGCCGCCTTTGACGTGGCGAACCGCTGCATGATCTGCAGGGCTTTCATGGTGGGCGCCTCGGCGAGGTCGACCTGGGCCTTGCCGTCGCCGGCGACGCTGACGATATGGCCGCCGGCGCTCTCCTCCAGCGCGTTGAAGAACACCACCAGCGCCTCCGAGCGCTTACCGGTCTCCTGGACCTTGGTGCCCAGCTTG
Source organism: Frankiales bacterium (assembly GCA_043784245.1). Classification (GTDB taxonomy): domain Bacteria; phylum Actinomycetota; class Actinomycetes; order Mycobacteriales; family SCTD01; genus JAYVYM01. The sequence goes on along the minus strand of JAYVYM010000020.1, from coordinate 8,514 downwards.
TCCGCGGTGTCGAGCAGCTGGTCCCAGGTCTGCGGTACCGGGTTGTCGCCGAGCTTGCTCTTGCGGTACCAGAGCAGCCGGGTGTTGCTGTTCAGCGGTGCGCCGTACTGCTTGCCATTGGTCTGTGCGCTGTCGAACGGGCCCTTGAGCACCTGTTCGGCTGTACCGACGTTCTTCAGCTCGCCCTGGGCGAACGGCGAGATCCAGCCGGCCTGGGCGAACTCGCCGGTCCAGACGACGTCCATCCCGATCAGGTCGATCGAGTGATCCTTGGCAGCCAGCCGCCGCACCAGCTGTTCGCGCTGCGAGTCGGGGTTGGTCGGCAGGCTCGCGGACTTGAGCTCGTACGCGCCGCCGGCCTTGGCGTTGCAGGCCTTGATGACGGCGGGCAGCCAGCCCTCGCTGCCGATGTACCAGTTGACGATGGGCGCGCCGCTGGCGCTGGTGCTGCTCCCACTGCCGCAGCCTGCCAGGGGCGCGACCATCAGGGCTGCGAGCAGCAGCCCGGTCCTGCGGCGCATGTGACCTCCACGGCGAAGACGGGTCCGCCGGACGGCGGACGGGGGAGTGCGTTCCCTGCCTGTGTGACCTGAAGCACTACTTATACATTTATCACCGGCCGGCATGCGGGAGGCTGAGCCTGTCGGGGCAGCGGTGACTGTCACTGTCGAGTTGGCAGCCCCTGCCGCGGCGACGGTCGGTGTTGCAGCGCGACCACGCAGAGCCGAGCTGCGACACCACCTGACCGGTCTGCCGGGCTCCTGACGTGGCGGCTGACCGTCGCCGCGTGATCCAGGTCCACCCGGTGTCGCCCTGGCGAGCCCACGGTTCCCTGGATCACCGCGCATCCGGGCCCTCGCACCCGCAAACCTGCGGACTGACGACCACGCCGCCCTCCGAGGCTGGGGGACCGGCCGTGCCGCTGCGGGACATTGTGTGTTGCTCTTCTCCTCGATGCACACAAAGTCCGCGTGAGGTTGGCACCGCCACGCTCGGCAGCCGCTGAGACGTGCAACTTTGTGTGCATAACTTTAGGTGGAAGCACACAAAGTACGCAGCAGGGTCGCGAGCCACGGCGTCGACGCTCGCGCAGCCGGGCGCAACCGGGCGCAGCCGGGCTCAGGGCAGCCGGAAGCCGGCGGCGTGTGTGCTGGCGGTCTCGGTGTCCATCTGGGCCTTCTGCAGCTTGCCGGCGTAGTCCCAGTTCATCGACTGCCAGCGGGTGAACTGGTCCAACACCCAGACGCCGCTCTGCCGGGAGCCGTTGCCGCTCTTGCCGTTGCCACCGAACGGCAGGTGCGCCTCGGCGCCCGAGGTCGAGTTGTTGACCGACAGCATCCCGGCCGACACCCGGGCTCGGAACTCCCAGACCGCCTTCGCGTCACAGGTGTAGATCGCCGAGGACAGCCCGTAGCCGTGGCCGTTGGCGAGCTCCACGGCCTCGTCGAACGTCGAGAAGCTCATCACGGGCACCAGCGGGCCGAACGTCTCGTAGCGGTACAGCGCGTCGTCGGGGCGCACCCCGCTGACCACGACCGGGTGCGCGAACACCCCGACGTCCGGGTCGCCCACGAAGCCCTCGCGCGGGTTGACGCTGGTGATGCGCCCGGTCGGGCCGTGCACGGTGTGGTGCGGCTGGATCTCGCCGAGCCACTTCTCCCACCCCTGCAGGAAGCGCTCGGACAGCATCGGGCCGTACAGCACGTCCTCGCGCGGGTCGCCGACCCGGGCCTGCGCGAGCCGCTCGAGCAGCTTGTCCAGGAAGGCGTCGTGCACGTCGGCGTGCACGATCGCGACGCCGAGCGAGGTGCAGCGCTGCCCCGCGGTGCCGAAGCCCGCGAACAGCGCCCCCTCCGCGGCGAGGTCCAGGTCGGCGTCGGGCATCACGACCATCGGGTTCTTGCCGCCCAGCTCCAGGCAGGGGCTCTGCAGATGCCGGCCGCACAGCTCGCCGATCCGCACGCCGACCTCGGAGGAGCCGGTAAAGCCGACCTTGTGCACCAGACCCAGCTCGAGCGCACGGGTCAGCCCCTCGAAGGTCGTCGGGCCGTCGGCGTGCACGGTGTTGAGCACACCGGCGGGCAGGCCGCCGGCGACGAACAGCTGGGTGAGTGCGTCGCCGAGCGCGGCGGCGTACTCGGCGGGCTTCCAGACCACCGAGTTGCCGCACAGCAGCGCCGGTACGAGATACCACGACGGCACCGCGACCGGGAAGTTGCCGGCGGTGATGATCCCGGCAACGCCGACCGGCACCCGGAAGGTGAACAGCTGCTTGTCGCGCATCTCGCTCGGGACGGTCTGGCCGTACAGCCGCCGGCCCTCACCGAGGAAGAAGTCGCAGGTATCGATGATCTCCTGCACCTCGCCGCGGGCCTCCGCGAGGGGCTTGCCGACCTCCCGGACGATCAGCTGAGCGAGCGCCTCGGCGTTGGCCTCGACCAGCCGGCCGATCTGCGCGACCACCCGGCCACGCACCGGGGCGGGGGTCGCGGCCCAGCCCGGCTGGGCCAGCTTGGCGGCGCGGAAGGCCTCGACGAGCTGGTCGGCGGAGGCCAGCGACACCTGGGCCACGACGTCGTCCAGCAGTGCCGGGTTGCGGCTCTCGAAGGTGCCGGCGGCCCCGTCGACCGACGCGCCGGCCACGTGCGAGACGACGATCATGAGGTGGCGCTCAGCCGGGTCAGGACGCGGTCCAGCGCGGCCACCCCCACCTGCAGGTCGGCGACCGTCACGGTCAGTGCGGGGCGAAAGCGGATGCTGCGCGAGCCGCAGCCCAGCAGCAGCACGTCCTCCTCGTCCCGTAGCGCGTCGACGACCTGACCACGTAGCGCGCCGGTGGGCAGGCTGAACGCGCACATCAGGCCACGGCCGCGGACGTCGGTGACCTCCGGGTGCCGGTCGGCCAGGCCGTGCAGCAGGTGCAGCAGGTGCGTGCCGGTCGTGGCTGCGCGGGCGATCAGCCCGTCGGCCTCGATGACCTCGAGGATCCGGCGGGCCCGGACCATGTCGGTCAGCGAGCCACCCCAGGTGGAGTTGATCCGCGACGACATCGCAAAGACGTTGTCGGGCACCTCGTCGACCCGGCCGCCGGCCATGATCCCGCACACCTGGGTCTTCTTACCGAAGGCCACGACGTCGGGGGCGAGCCCGAGCTGCTGGTAGGCCCAGGCGGTACCGGTCAGCCCGCAGCCGGTCTGGACCTCGTCCAGCACGAACAGCGCGTCGAACTCCCGGCACAGCTGCTGCATCGCCTGCAGGAACTGCGGGCGCAGGTGGTGGTCGCCGCCCTCACCCTGCACCGGCTCGGCGATGAAGCAGGCGATGTCGTGCGGGAACTGCACGAAGGCGGCTCGGGCGGCAGCGAGCGCCTCGGCCTCGCGCTGCTCGACCGGGGCGTGCGCGCTCGAGACGTACGGCGACGGGATGCGCGGCCAGGCGAAGCTCGGGAACCGCTCGGTCTTCACCGGGTCGGTGTTGGTCAGGCTCAGGGTGTAGCCGCTGCGGCCGTGGAAGGCGTCCCGCAGGTGCAGCACCTTGGTGCCGAGCCTGCCGTCGCGGCCGTGCGCCGAGTTCCAGCGCGACTTCCAGTCGAAGGCGACCTTGAGGGCGTTCTCGACGGCGAGGGCGCCGCCCTCGACGAAGAACAGGTGCGGCAGCGCAGGGTCGCCGAGCACCCGGGCGAAGGTCTCGACGAAGCGCGCCATCGGCACCGAGTACACGTCGGAGTTGGCTGGCTTGTTCATCGCCGCTTCGAGCAGGTCGGCACGGAACTCTTCGTCCTCGGCCAGCGCCGGGTGGTTCATGCCGAGCGCGCTGCTCGCGTAGAAGGTGAACAGGTCCAGGAAGGAGCGCCCGGTGCGGGCGTCGACCAGGTGCGAGCCCCGCGACGCACCGAGGTCGAGCACCAGGTCGAAACCGTCCACGAGCATCGATCGCCCGAGCACGGCATGGACGTCGGCGGGGGCCACGGGCCCGAGCAGGGTGGTCATGGCCGGATCCTACCGGGAGGAACGCCGTCACAGCAGCAGGCTGGCGAGAGATTTTCCTGTGCGAGGGCGGTTACGCGGAACGGCTGCCTACGCTCGAGCCGTGACGACGACATTGTTCCGCCGTGGCCGGGTGCGCTGCGCCACCGACCCGTTCGCCACCGCCCTGCTCGTCGACGGCGACACCGTCGCGTGGGTGGGCTCGGAGGGCGCCGCCGACCAGATGAGCGCCGACCTGGTGGTCGAGCTCGACGACGCCTGGGTCGCCCCGGCGTTCGTCGACGCCCACGTCCACGCCACCGCCACCGGGCTCGCCCTGACCGGCCTGGACCTCACGGGTGCACCGTCGCTCGCGGTAGCCCTCGATCGGGTGGCCGCAGAATCCCGAGCCGCCCACGGCGGCGTGCTGCTGGGCACCGGCTGGGACGACACCGGCTGGCCGGAAGGCCGCCCGCCGACGGCCGCCGAGCTCGACCGGGCGTCGTACGGGGGAGTGGTGTACCTGGCCCGTGCCGACGTGCACTCCGCGGTCGTCAGCAGCGCGCTGCTCGCCGCCGTCCCCGAGGCGCGCGCGGCGGCCGGTTACCTGGGCGATGGACTGGTACGCACCGACGCGCACCACCTGCTCCGCCGGGCGGCGTACGAGTCGGTGCGCCCGGCGCAGCGACGCGCGGCCCAGCAGGCGACCCTGCTGCGGGCGGCCGCTCTCGGGATCGGCAGCGTGCACGAGTGCGGCGGGCCCGACATCGGCGGGGAGGACGACTTCAGCCAGCTGCTCGCCCTCGACACCGGCATCCGCGTCGTCGGCTACTGGGGCGAGCTGGACGCGGTCGAGAAGGCGCGCGAGCTCGGCGCGGTCGGGGCGGGCGGCGACCTGTTCGCCGACGGTGCGCTGGGCAGCCACACCGCCTGCCTGTCGATGCCGTACGCCGATGCTGAGACGTGCGGACATCCCTACCTGAGCGCCGAGCAGGTCGCCCGGCACGTGCTCGCCTGCACGCTCGCCGGGCTGCAGGCCGGCTTCCACGCCATCGGCGACGCGGCGCTGGCGACCGTGCTGGACGGCGCGCAGGCCGCGGCGCAGCAGATCGGCGGCGCTGCCGTCCGCGCCGGGCGGCACCGCATCGAGCACGCCGAATGCCTCACCGAGCACCAGGTGGCGCAGCTCGCGGCGCTCGGCATGGTGGCCAGCGTGCAGCCGGCCTTCGACGCGCGCTGGGGCGGCGCCGACGGCATGTACGCCACCCGGCTGGGCGTCGAGCGGGCCGCGGGCCTCAACCCCTACGCCGCCCTCGCCGGCGCCGGTGTGGCGCTGGCGCTGGGCTCCGACGCCCCCGTCACCCCGTTGGACCCGTGGGGCACCCTTCGGGCCGCCGTCCACCACCGCACGGCGGGCAGCGGGCTGTCGGCGCGCGCCGCATTCGCCGCGCACACCCGTGGCGGCTGGCGGGCAGCGCGCATCGACGGCGCCGGTGACCTGGTGCCGGGTGCGCCCGCGACGCTCGCGGTGTGGCGGGTCGACGGTGAGCTGGTCGTCCAGACACCGGACGAACGCGTCGCCGGCTGGTCCACCGATCCGCGGGCCGGTGTGGCCGGGCTGCCCGACCTGATGGGGCCCGGCCCGATCTGCCTGCGCACGATGGTTGATGGCCGAACAGTCTTCGGCGCCTGAAGTTCTGCAGCTGAAACACACCGTGCCTGACCTGCGACTTTACGCTATACCTGCAGGTCAGAGCAGGCTTGACAGGGCTCATGCACCAGCACGTACTCTCTGCCCCGCCAGTCCGACCCCGGCGGCCCCCTAGACAACGGCGCGACGGCGGCAACCGGTCGCCAGCGCGTCGGTACGAAGGGTCGCCGGGCGGCTGGGTCGTTGGCGCTGGCGGCCGCCGGGGGGTTGACCGGGCAGACTGGCGGCGTGACCAGCGGCCTTCGGGAAACCGACACGGCACCGCCGGGCGCACCCGATCGGGCCGGTGAGCGCGGCCTATGGCGGCTCGGGATAGCGACCGCCGCCGGCCTGCTGCTTGCCGCAGCCTTCCCGCCGCTCGCGCTGTGGCCCGCCGCGCCCCTCGGGGTGGCCGCCCTGGCGCTCGCGGCGCGCGGCGCGAGCGCCCGACGCGGCGCCCTCGCCGGTCTGCTCTGCGGGCTGACGCTGTTCCTGCCGCTGCTGCACTGGTCCGGGGCCGTCGCCGGGCCGGGCGCGTGGGTCGCGCTGGCCGTGCTGCAGGCGGCCTTCTTCATCCCGCTCGGCGCCGCGCTCGCCTGCACCGCGCAGCTGCCCGGCTGGCCGCTGTGGGGGGCCGCGCTGTGGGTCGGGCAGGAGGCGCTTCGCGACCGGCTGCCCTTCGGCGGCTTCCCCTGGGGCCGGCTCGCCTTCAGCCAGGACGCTAGCCCCCTGACCGCGCTGGCGGCGTTCGGCGGCGCCCCACTCGTCACGGCCGCCGTGGCCCTGCTCGGCGGCGTGCTCGCGCTGCTCGTCACCCACCCCTCGCGACCGGCCCTGGTCGCCGCCGGGGTGCCGACGTTCGCGCTGCTGCTCGCCGGCCTGCTGATGCCGACGCCGACGGGTGGTCCGACCACCCGCATCGCCGTCATCCAGGGCAACGTCCCGCGGCTGGGCCTTGACGCGTTCTCCCAGCGCGCCGCGGTGCTCGACAATCACGTGGCGGCGACGCGCCGACTCGCCGACGACGTCCGCGCCGGCCGCAAGCCGGCGCCGGACCTGGTCCTCTGGCCGGAGAATGCCAGCGACCTCGACCCGTACACCGACGCCACCGCCTACGCGCGGATCGACGGGGCGGTCCGCGACATCGGCGTCCCGGTCCTGGTGGGCGCCGTCGTCCTCGGCCCGGGGGAGCAGGTCAGCAACACCGGCATCGTCTGGGACCCGGTCACCGGCCCGGGAGCGACCTACGTCAAGCAGCACCCGGTGCCGTTCGGGGAATACATGCCCTACCGCTCGCTACTGCGAAGGCTCAGCACACGCGTCGACCTCGTGCCACGCGACTTCGCCCGCGGCGGCCGCACCGGCGTGCTGCAGGTCGGGCCGGCCCGGCTCGGTGACGTGATCTGCTTCGAGGTCGCCTACGACGGCCTCGTGCGCGACGCCGTCCGGGCAGGGGGCAGGCTGCTGGTCGTGCAGACCAACAACGCGACCTTCGGGCGCAGCGCGCAGACCGCGCAGCAGCTCGCGATGGGGCGGCTGCGCGCCGTCGAGCACGGCCGCGCCGTCGTGGTCGCCGCGACCAGCGGGATCAGCGCCGTCATCGCCCCGGACGGCGCGGTCGCGCAGCGCTTGGGCGTCTTCACCGCGGGCGTGCTGCTCGCCGACGTGCCGCTGCGCGACAGTCGGACACCCGCCACCCGGCTCGGTGTGCTGCCCGAGCTGGCGCTGGCGCTGCTCGGCGCCGGCGCCCTGGCTGTCGCGGCGGTGCGCCGGTGACCGCCCTCGGCCGGGTGCTCGTCGTCGTCCCGACGTACAACGAAGCCGACAACCTGCTGCCGATCGCCGCTCGGCTGCATGCCGCCTGCCCCGACGCCGACCTGCTGGTGGTCGACGACAACAGCCCCGACGGCACCGGGCGGCTCGCCGACGCACTGGCCGCCCACGAGCCCTGGGCGCACGTGCTGCACCGTCCCACCAAGTCCGGCCTCGGCGCTGCGTACATCGCCGGTTTCGGCTGGGCGCGTGAGGTCGGGTACGACGTCGTGGTGGAGATGGATGCCGACGGCAGCCACGCACCCGAGCAGCTGCCCCGGCTGTTGACCGCACTGGAGCACGCCGACGTCGTGCTCGGCAGCCGCTGGGTTCCCGGCGGTCGCGTCGTCAACTGGCCGCGCTCCCGGGAGCTGCTGTCGCGTGGCGGCAACGCCTGGACCCGACTGGCGCTCGGCTTGCCGCTCGCCGACGCGACGGGGGGCTACCGCGCGTACCGCCGGGAGGTGCTCGACCGGCTGCCGCTGGCTGAGGTCGCGTCGCAGGGCTACTGCTTCCAGGTCGACCTGGCCTGGCAGGCATGGCGCTCCGGCCACACCGTCGTCGAGGTGCCGATCACCTTCATCGAGCGCGAGCGTGGCGAGAGCAAGATGAGCCGGGCGATCGTCGTGGAGGCCCTGTGGCGGGTCACCTGGTGGGGCCTGCGCAGCCGCCGATCGCGGCGCCGGCTCGCCCGGCAGCCTGCGGGACGGTAGCGCCCGTGCTGCTGGTCCTGGCCCTGATTGCCGTCCCGCTGCTCGAGCTGTACGTACTCATCCAGGTCGGGCAGGTGATCGGGGCGCTACCGACGATCGGCCTGCTGGTGGTCGTCTCGGTGCTCGGGGCCGGGTTGCTGCGCCGCGAGGGCGCCAGGTCCTGGCGGGCCTTTCGCGAGGTGACGGCCCGAGGGGGTGTGCCGGCCCGCGAGGTCGCCGACGGCGCGCTCGTGCTGCTGGCTGGGGCCCTGCTGGTCACGCCTGGCTTTGTCTCCGACGTGTTCGGCCTGCTGCTGTTACTGCCGCCTATCCGGGTGCTGGCACGCCGGCCGCT
>JAYVYM010000019.1:0-4085 GCA_043784245.1 Frankiales bacterium | reverse complement strand
CGGCGCTACCTCGAGGCGGTGTCACCGCTGGTGTGGACGGCCGGTGACCGCCCCGGCTTCGTCGCCGACGTCCAGGCGATGCGCCGCCGGGTCGAGTCGACGCTCGGGTCGGGCAAGGCCGACCGTGAGGTCAAGCTCGGTCGGGGTGGGCTGCGCGACGTCGAGTTCGCCGTGCAGCTGCTGCAGCTGGTGCACGGGCGGATCGACCAGACCGTACGCAGCGGCACGACGCTGACCGCACTGGAGCGGCTCGCGGAGGGCGGCTACGTCGGGCGGGAGGATGCCCGACACCTCGCCGAGGCCTACCGCTGGCTGCGCACCGTCGAGCACCGGCTGCAGCTGCACCGCCTGCGGCGCACCCACCTGCTGCCCGCCGACACCGATGGCGACGGGCTGCGGCGGATCGCACGCGCCTGCGGCTACCGAGCCGACGCGGTCGCACTGTTCGCCCGCGAGCGCGCCGGCTACCGCCGCGAGGTCCGCCGGCTGCACGAGAAGCTGTTCTACCGGCCGCTGCTCGCCGCGGTCGCCCGGCTGCCCGCCGAGCAGGCCCGGCTCTCACCCGAGGCCGCCGGCGCCCGGCTGTCGGCGCTGGGCTTCGCCGAGCCGGCGGTCGCCCTGCGACACCTGGAGGCGCTGTCGGCAGGGGTCTCCAGGCGGGCCACCATCCAGCAGACCCTGCTGCCGGTCATGCTCGGCTGGTTCGCCGGCGCTGCCGACCCCGACGCCGGGCTGCTCCGCTACCGCCAGGTCAGCGACGCGCTCGGTACGACACCCTGGTACCTGCGCCTGCTGCGCGATGAGGGCGCCGTGGCCGAGCGACTGGCCGGGCTGCTCGGGACGTCCCGTTTCGTCGCGGACCTGCTCGTGCGCGCGCCCGGCGGTGTCCGGCTGCTCGCGGATGACGCCGAGCTCGCGCCGCGGGACCGCGCGGCCCTGGTCGGCGGCTTCGTGGCCTCGGTGCGCCGCCACGAGGACTGGGAACAGGCGGTCTTCACCGCCCGGGGGCTGCGCCGGCACGAGCTGCTCCGGGTGTCCTGCGCCGACCTGCTCGGGCTCGCCGACCTCGCGCAGGTCGGGGCGGCGCTGTCGGACGTCGCCGCCGCGACGGTGCAGGCGGCGCTGGTCACCGCCACCCGCAAGCTCGAGGTCGAGCGGCGCGGCGCGCTGCCGGTGCGGCTCGCCGTCCTGGCCATGGGCCGCCTGGGCGGCCTTGAGCAGAGCTGGGGCAGCGACGCCGACGTGCTGTTCGTCCACGAACCGCTCGGCGGGACCTCCGACGCCGAGGCCGCGGGCGTCGCGCACGATGTGGCCAACGAGACGCGGCGGCTGCTCGCGCTGCCCGCCCCCGACCCGCCGCTGGTCGTCGACGCCGGCCTGCGGCCGGAGGGCCGGCAGGGCCCGCTGACCCGCAGCCTGGCGTCGTACGCCGTCTACTACGACCGCTGGTCGCTGGTCTGGGAGGCGCAGGCACTGCTGCGCGCCGCCCCGCTCGCCGGTGACGCAGAGCTCGCCGCCGACTTCCTCGCGCTGGTCGCGCCGGTCCGCTACCCGGCCGAGGGCCTTACCGACGCACAGGTCCTGGAGGTCCGCCGAATCAAGGCCCGGGTCGAGACCGAGCGGATGCCGCGCGGCGTCGACCCCGGGCTGGCGATCAAGCTGGGCCGGGGCGGGCTGGCCGACGTCGAGTGGACGGTCCAGCTGTGGCAGCTGCGCTACGCCGGGCAGCTGCCGGGGCTGCGTACGACCTCCACGCTGGGCGCGCTGCGCGCCGCGGTGGCCGCCGGGCTGGTCGACGACGACGACGCCGCTGTGCTGGCGCAGGCGTGGACGCTGGCCGGCCGGACCCGTGACGCACTGGTCCTGGTACGCGGCAAGCCGTTGGAGGTGCTGCCGTCCGGTGGTCGCGAGCTCGATGCGGTCGCCCGCCTGCTCGGGCATCCGCCGGGTTCGCAGAGCGCCTTCCTCGATGACTACCGACGGACGACCCGCAGGGCGCGGGCCGTGGTGCAGCGGGTGTTCTACGGGGGGCGCTGATCCTGCGTTGACCGGAGACATAGCCTTCGCGGGTGGACGATGTGCGCACGGTGGTGGCCGCGGACACCGTGTTCCTTCTCCGGACCTGGCGGGGCAGCTCGGGTGACCGGACCCCGGTGCTGCTGCTGCACGGTGCGCCCGAGACCTCATCGTGCTGGCGAGACGTCGCACCGCGGCTGGCCTGCGCGGCAGATCCCGGTGGCGAACGGCGGGTGCTCGCCCCCGACCTGCCCGGCCTCGGTGGCTCCACCTACAGCGGCCCGTACGACGTGCCGTCGCTGGTCACCCAGGTGGCGGCGCTGCTCGAGGCCGAGGGGCTGGCCAGGGTGGACGTCGTCGGGCACGACTGGGGCGGGGTGATCGCCCTCGGGCTGGCCGGGCTGCGGCCCGACCTGGTCCGGCGGCTTGCCATTGCCAACGCGCCGTACCGGCAGGGCCCGCCGCCGTACCGGGCCGTGCACATCCCGTTGCTCGCTCTCCCGATGCTGCCGGAGGCGGCGTTCTGGATGGCCGGCCGGCGGATCGTCGAGCTGATGCTGAGGCTGGCCTGGAAGGCACCGCAACCGCTGGACGACGAGCGTCGCGCCGAGTACGCGGCGGCCTACAGCGGGCGGGACCGCAGGCGCGCCTTCTTCGGCTACTACCGGGCTGCCGTGCGGCCGCGGCCTGGCGCCCGGAAACCCGGCAGCGCCCTGCCCCGCTCGCTGCCCGACGTGCACGTCGAGCGGGCGCTGGTGCTGTGGGGTGCGCTCGACCCGGTGCTGCCGATCTCGGTCGGGGAGGCCGTGGTGCGCGACCTCGGCCCTGGCGCCCGGATGGCGACCATCCCCAGCGCCGGTCACTTCGTCGTCGAGGAGGCGCCCGACGTCGTCGCGGCGGCGCTGCTGGAGTTCCTCGCCTGACAGTGCGCGCCGGCGGCTGAGGGAGGGGGTCAGCCCCTGCCCTTGGCCTTCTGGCCACGCCGGCTGACGGCGTCCAGGGTGACCGAGGCGAGCAGCACCCCGCCGGTGACCATGAACTGGGTGGCTGCGGGCAGGGTGAGCAGTGCCATGCCGTTGGTGATGGCGGTGATGACCAGGACTCCGAGCAGGGCGGAGTACGCCGATCCGCGGCCGCCGAACAGCGAGGTGCCGCCGATCACGGCCGCGGCGATCGCGTACAGCAGGGTGTTGCTGCCGCCGGAGCTCTGGTCGACCGACTGCAGGTAGCTGGTGTTGAGGATCCCGCCCAGCGCCGCCATCAGGCCGGCGATCATGAACACCGACAGCCGGATGCCGGCCACCGAGATGCCGGCGCGACGGGCCGCCTCGGCGTTGCCGCCGACCGCGAGCACGTGCCGGCCGTAGCGGGTGCGCCGGATGACAAGGTCGAAGAGCACGACGAGGACGAGGAACAGGACGAGGGCGAAGGGCACGCCGCGGTAGCGGTTGAGCACGGCGACGCCGATGCCGAGGACGACCGCCAGCACGATGCAGCGGGTGACGACCTCGACGACCGGCCGGGGACGCAGGCCCGCCGCGCTTCGCGCGCGCACCTCGACCAGCTGCACCCCGGCGTACAGCAGGACCGCGACGACGGCCAGCAGCCAGCCGGTCGACGGCGGGTAGAACGCCCCGGTGAGGCTGTGCACGAAGCCGTCGGTGACGTTGACGCTGCCCGTGGTGCCGAGGACCTTGAGTTGCAGGCCCTGCCAGCCCAGCAGGCCGGCCAGCGTGACGACGAAGGACGGCACCCCGAACCTGGTGAAGAAGAAGCCCTGGAAGCCGCCGATCGCGGTGCCGAGAAGCAGGGCCAGCACGAAGCCCAGGACCTGGCTGCGACCGTGGTTGACGACCTGGGTGGCGAACAGCGCCGCGGTGACGCCGCTGATCGAGCCCACCGAGAGGTCGACCTCGCCGAGCAGCAGCACCATGACGATGCCCAGGCTGATGGTGCCCACCGCGATCATCTGCAGGACGAGGTTGCTGAGGTTCTCGGCGGACAGGAACGCCGGCTGCTGGGTGTAGAACACCAGCGCGATGACCACCAGGCCGATGACCACGGGCAGG
>JAYVYM010000018.1:0-5655 GCA_043784245.1 Frankiales bacterium | reverse complement strand
GACGCCACACTGGAGGTGCTTGCCGTGCTGCGCAAGGACTTTCCTGGCACCGGCGCGGTGCTGCAGGCCTACCTGCACCGTACGGAGGCGGACTGCCGTGACCTGGCCGGCGCCGGCAGCCGGGTGCGGCTGTGCAAGGGGGCCTACCGCGAGCCGGCGTCTGTGGCCTACCAGAGCCGGGGAGATGTCGACCGGTCCTACGTACGGTGCCTGAAGGTGCTGCTCGCCGGCGAGGGGCACCCGATGGTCGCCACCCACGACCCGCGGCTGGTGGCGATCACCGGTGCGCTGGCTGCCGGCCGACCGCAGGGGTCGTATGAGTACCAGATGCTGTTCGGCATCCGGCCGCTGGAGCAGCAGCGGCTCGCGGCCGCCGGCGAGACCGTGCGGGTCTATGTGCCGTACGGCGACGAGTGGTACGGCTACCTGATGCGCCGCCTCGCCGAACGCCCCGCCAACCTGGTGTTCTTCCTGCGCGCGCTGGCGAGCCGCTCGTGAGCGCCGGCCCGGTGGGTGCCGATGCGGTGGGTGCCGGTTCGACGGGTGTCGCGTCAGTGATCGCGCTGCTGGGGGTCGGAAAGCTCGGCGAGGCGCTGCTGTCGGGGTTGTTGCGCGCCGGCCAACCGGTCGACCGGTTGCTCGGCGCGGAGCGGCACCCCGAGCGGGCCGCCGAGATCGCCGCTCGCTACGGCGTCGCGACACCCGACCCGGTCGACGCCGTGGCGCTGGCCGACGTGGTGCTGCTGGCCGTCAAGCCCCAGGACATGCGCGGCCTGCTGACCGAGATCGCCCCCGCGTTGCGCCCGGGCACGCTCGTCGTCAGCGTCGCGGCCGGGATCCCCACCCGGGTCATCGAGCGGGAGCTGGCGGCCGGCACGGCGGTCGTCCGGGTGATGACCAACACGCCGGTCTTCGTGGACCAGGCGATGTCGGCGGTGTCGGCGGGCAGCCACGCCAACTCCGACCAGCTCGCCTACGTCGAGGAGCTGCTCGGCCACGTCGGCAAGGTCGTCCGCGTCCCGGAGTCCCAGCAGGACGCCGTGACCGCGCTGTCCGGCAGCGGCCCGGCGTACTTCTTCTTCCTCGTCGAGGCGATGATCGACGGCGGGATCCTGCTGGGCCTGCCGCGCGCGGTCGCGCACGCGCTGATCGTGCAGACCCTGGTCGGATCCGCGGCGATGCTCGCGCAGTCCGGCGAGCACCCGGTCCTGTTGCGCGAGGCCGTCACCAGCCCGGGCGGGACGACGATCGCAGCGATCCGCACGATGGAGGACCACGGCGTGCGCGCCGCGATGCTGTCCGCCATCGAGGCGGCCCGCGACCGCAGCCGCGAGCTCGCCGGCGACTGACCGCCCGCTTGCTCCCCGGGCTCGCACCTTCGCCGCGAGAGCCCACAGGCCGGACGTGCTGATGCTGCAGCCCCTGGCTGCTGTCGGTGTGCAATGGCTTGTCAGGACCGAAAGGTGCACGATCAGAGCGACGAGCCGGCCGGTCGGCCGGGACTGCGGCCACGGGAGAGCGACCGGATGGGACCAGGCGCGGCGGGCAAGGTCGGCCGCGTCGTCCACCGCGTCCGTGGCGGGAACGCCCCGGGGGAGGTCCGCGTCGTCCATGACGGGATGACCCACGACTACATCGCCTACTCCGCCGGGCCGGTGCCCATGGGGGCGCAGGTGCTTGTCGTCAACGACCGCGGCTCCCGTCAGATCGACGTCGAACCGTGGGATCTTCCGGGACTGGACCCCTCCGGTACCGCCGGCAACACAGAAGGAACCTGATGTTCGGTTATCGCGTACCCGCGCCCAACGAGGCCCTGATCATCACCGGCCGGAGGCAGCGACAGGACGACGTCCAGTTCAAGGTCGTCGTCGGCCACGGGACCTTCGTGGTTCCCATCGTCTCCCGGGCGTCCGTCCTGGACCTGTCCATGCAGGAGGCGGGCGTCGAGGAGGACTGCTACACCCAGCAGGGCCTCACCCTCGGCGTGAAGGCCCTGATCGCCTTCAAGGTCGGGGACGACCTGCAGAGCATCAACGCGGCGGCCCGACGGTTCCAGGCAGACCAGTCACAGATGGCCACGCTCGTCGGCCGGATCTTCGCCGGGCACCTGCGCAGCATCATCGGCTCGATGACGGTGGAGAGCATCATCCGCGACCAGCAGCGGCTCTCCGACAACATCCTGGACGCCAGCAAGGTCGAGATGGCCCGGATCGGGCTGGCCGTCGACAGCCTGCAGATCAGCCAGATCGACGACAAGGGCAGCGGCTACATCGCCGCGCTCGCCGCCCCGCACCAGGCGACCGTCAACCAGGCAGCGAAGATCGCGCAGGCGGCGGCCGACCAGGCCAGTGCGATGGCGCAGCAGGAGTCCGACCGCAACCAGGCGGAGTACGCCCGGCAGACCGCCATCGCCCGGTCGCAGTACCAGGCCGAGATCGACCACGCGTCGCGGACCGCCGCCGCCGCCGGCCCGCTCGCCGAAGCCAAGGCGCAGCAGGCGGTGCTGGCCGAGCAGGCGCTCGTCGCGGCCCGCAACGCCGAGCTGCGCGAGGCCGAGCTCGTCGCCGAGGTCATCAAGCCCGCTCAGGCCGAGGCCGAGAAGGTCCGGATCGCCGCCGATGCGGCTGCCCACGCGACGAAGGTGTCGGCGGAGGCAGCGGCCGCCGAGGACCGCATCGCGCTGGACCAGCGCATCATCGACCAGCTCCCCGAGCTGGTGCGGGCCGCCGCCGAGGGGCTGCAGGGCGCTCAGGTCACCGTCTTCAACGGTGCAGCCGGCGTCAACGACGTGATGACCCAGCTCGTCGGGCAGGGCCTGTCGATCCTGGACACCGTGCGGGCCAACCTGCGGCAGATCGAGCCGCCCGCCAGCCCGGGGCTCGCCCCGGCCGACGTCATCGCTGCGCAGCAGCGCCGGGCCGGCGCCCAGGGCTGAGGGGGATCGGGCAGGGGAAGCAGCAGCCGGACCCGCGCATGCTCACCTGAATCCGCTCGGCGCTGATCGCGCCCGGCCGGCGCCGGCTGCACCGTCCTCCCCTGGTGGGTGTGCCGTACGTCTCAGCCGGATGGGCGTGACCTGGCCGGGAGCGCCGCGTGGTGCTGGGAGCGTGAGCCGTCGGGTGGCGGCGCAGGGACCGGCTGTTATTGTCATCATCGGCGCCGATGCGCTTCCGGTCGTTCTCATCCTTGACCCTGGAGGGCCTGAAACGTGCCGCCAGCGCTTCTGGAAGGTCATTCCCCGTGAGCACATACCCAGGCCCTGCCGCCCAGCCGCCCGTGAAAAGGCGTCGTAAGACGCTGGCCCGATTGACGATCGCCCTCGGCGTGGTGCTGGTCCTGATGGCGGGTGGGGTCTTCGGCGCCTATCGCTACTACACCTCGCGGTTGACGCGCGTGTCGATCCGGCTGCCCGGGGCCGCGGCGTCCACAGTCGGCGGGGTGGCAGCCGCAGGGGCTCCTGCCGACGAGCAGAACTTCGTCATTGCGGGGTCGGACACCCGCGCTTTCGTCGGCGGGTCGGCATTCCAGGCTCCGGCGGGTAGCCCCGACGTCGTCACCGGTCAGCGGTCGGACACCGTCATGCTGGTCCACCTGCCGGCCGGCGACGGCCGACCGACCGTCGTGTCCTTTCCCCGGGACGCCCTGGTGCAGATTCCCGAATACACCGATGCCAGCCGCGTCGTGCACACGAGCTACTCGGCGAAGCTCAACGAGGCGTTCTCGGTCGGCGGTCCCGCCTTGCTGGTCCAACTCGTGGAGAAAATGTCGGGAATGCACATTGATCACTACGTTCAGGTCGACTTCTCCGGGTTCCGGCAGATCGTCGATGCACTCGGTGGTGTGACGCTGTGTGTGAGCTCCAACAGGTACGACCAGGACAGTGGCGACATGCTCAGGGCAGGTACGCACCCCGATGTCAGCGGTCAGACAGCGCTCGGGTTCGTCCGGGACCGCAAGGGCCTACCTCGCGGTGACCTCGACCGCATCACCGACCAGCAGTACTTCCTCGGTCAGGTGCTGCACAAGGCGACCTCAGCCGGGGTGCTGTCGAACCCGCTGAAGGTCAACAGCTTCCTGCAGGCCGCCTCCGCCGACGTCACCGTCGACGACGCCTTCGGTCTGCCGCAGCTCACGGCACTCGCTGGTCGCCTGCGGCACCTCGACGCCGCGCACGTCAACTTCGCCACCATCCCGATCACCAACCCGGACGCCACGCAGCCGATACATGGCGTCAACCAGAGCGTCGTCCTGCTCGACCCGGCCGCCGACGCTGCCTTCTGGGGCGCCATCAAGAGCCCTCACGCCGGACCGGCCGCGCCAGGGGGGACACCCGCCCCCACCCGCGCGGCCATGACAGCGGCCGACGTGACGCTGTCGGTGTCCAACGGCACCCGCCAGCCGGACCTGGCGGGCCGGGTGAGCACGCAGCTCCGCGCGGCGGGTTTCACCGTCAGCCACATCGGCAACGCACCGGGCGGTAGCCAGACGGTCATCCGCTACCCCCCGGGGCTGCAGGCCGCGGCGCAGACCGTTGCTCAGGCTGTACCCGTGGCTGCGCTGATCCCCGACGCGACCGTCGGCGCCGTCCAGCTCATTGTCGGGGACAATTTCAGCAACGTGACCACCACGTCGCCGGGGCCGGTCCTGGCCACCACGCCGGCGCCCACTGCCAGCCCGACCTGCGCACCCTGACGGTCTGCGCCACTGCGGTCCTCGACGAACAGGGTCTGCGCGGACTCCAGCGGGCCCGCTAGCCCGCGACGCTGTCGGCCTTGACAGCCTGCCGCTGGCCCATCGGCAGCTCGGGGCCCATGGTGGTGTCGCGTGCGGTCTGCTGCTCGGACTCGCTGTTGATCTCCGCGCCCAGTAGGACGATGAACGCGGTGATGTACAGCCAGAGCAGCAGTACGACGACGCCCGCCAGGGCGCCGTAGGTCTTGCCGTACGAGCCGAAGTGGCTCACATAGAGCGACAGGCCGGCGGAGGCCACGATCCACAGGACGGTGGCAACGACCGCGCCGAGGCCGACCCAGCGCAGCTTGGGGGCGTCCCGGTCGGGAGCCAGCCGGTACAGCACGCCGAGTGCGACGGTCATCCCGACCACCAGACCGACCCAGCGCAGCACGAACGCGACCGCTGTGCCCACGGCGCCCAATCCGATGCTCTTGACCACGACGGGCAGCACCGCGATCAGGCCGATCGCGACAACGACGAACAGCACGGCGCCGACAGTGAGCAGCAGAGCCAGGCTGCGGAGCTTGACGAAGCCGCGGGTCTCCTGCTCGTCGTACGCGATGTTGATGGCCTTGATGAGGCTGCCGACACCGCCGCTGGCGCTGAACAGCGCACCGAGCACGCCGACGACCAGACCGACCCCGAGGGCGCCCGAGGACCCGTTGGCGATCGTGGTCAGCTGACCGGTGATCAGGGTCTTGGCGTCCTGCGGAAGCGAGCTTGTCAGGCTGCTGGTCTGCTCGACGACCTGCGCCGGGTCGGCGACCAGGCCGTACAGCGTGACGGCGGCGATCAGCGCCGGGAACAGCGCGGTGAAGGCGTAGTAGGCGATTCCCGCGGCGATCAGCCCGACGTTGTCCTTCTGCTGCTCGGCCCAGGCCCGCCGCAGGATCTGCCACCAGCCAGCTCTCGGGATCTGCA
>JAYVYM010000017.1:0-16700 GCA_043784245.1 Frankiales bacterium | reverse complement strand
AGCGCGGTGCGCAGGTCGGCCTCGGAGGTGCCCAGTGCGGTGGCCGCCGCGGCCAGATCGGGGCCGCCGCGCCCGCCGCGCCGCCCATCGTGCCTGTCCGGCCCGAGGCCGGCGGCGCCGAGCGTGCTGGCGATCCGGTCGGCCTGGCCCTGGTTGAGGGTGCCGTCGGTGACCAGACCGGCGAGGGCCTGCTTCACCCGGTCGACCTTGGAGCTGACGGCGGCGCCGACGGACGGTGCACCTGCGGCCGCGATAGCCGGGCCGGCCAGGGCCAGGCCGGACAGGCCGAGCACACCGGCCGCAGCGACGGTGACAATCTTCTTTCGCACGGGATCCTCCAGGTCGGCCGGAGCGTCCGGCCGTCAGGACCACTGTCGGCGGCCCACCTGGGCCGTACCTGTGACGACCCTGCCAACCGCCTGCCGACCGCCGTCGATCAACCGGCGGCGGGCTCAGCTGCCGTCAGCCAGCAGCAGCGAGAGCTCGGCGTCCAGGTCGACGACGTCGTGTTCGCTCCCGGTGGGCACTGCGAGGTAGGTCTGCTGCAGGAACCCCAAGACGTCGTCACGGTCGATCTCGAACAGCGCAGAGCCGGACGGGGAGGCCATCGCCAGGTGCACGACGCGGTCCCGGCCGCTCATCGCCGGCCAGACCCGCACGTCGCCGTCGCCGACGGCCATCGCGACACCCTCGACGAGCAGCTGTCGGGCGAACATCCACTCCACGACGCCCTCGCCCTCGCCGCCGGTCTGGAACGCCACGCGCACCGCCCACGGGTCATCGGCTGCGTAGCCCAGGTCGGCGAGCACCGGCAGGCTCGGGCCGCCGGGAACCACCAGGCGCAGCTCGAGTTCGGTGCTGACGGTGGCGATGTGGGACACGACAGGGCCTCTCGTACTGGCCGGCGGGCTGACCGGTCCGCAGGGGCAACGAGCCGGAGGTGGGGAAGTGACGCGGCGCGGACGAACCCGCGTCTCATTATGTGACAGGCCGGGCATGGCGGACTGTGGAACCGGGCTGACCGGAGTGGGGACGGGCCGTTCGGGCACACCGCCTGCATGGCTGAGGAGACAGTGGTGCTACGTGGCGGGAGCCGCGACGGCGAGTCGACGATGGTCCAGGAGGGGGTCCGGCGGCTGCTGGCTGCCAGCGACGCCCCGGGGCTTGTCGAGATCTACGAGTCCAACGGCGAGACCCAGGACCTGCCGCGCAACAGCGCGCCCGCCCTGGTCTTCGTCCACGCCGGTCAGCAGAGCGCCGAGGGGATCGCGCCGGAGCTGCTGCACGGTCCGAGCTGACCCTGTTTGGCCGGGCTCAGCCCCACGGGCCGCCGGGCCGTATGCCGCGGACGGCCGGGCGTACGTCGACGAGGTAGACGATGACGGCGATCGCCACCACGCCGCCGAGCAGACCGAGCAGACCGACGCCGAGCACGCAGAGGCTGACGCTGATGCCCGTGATCCCCAGCCAGGCGGGTTTGGTCAACTTGCCCGCGGCCGGGAACGCGGCAGCAGGCCGGATCGCGGCATCGGCGAAGGCCCACACCGCGAGGCCCAGCAGCACCAGGTTGACCGCAATCAGGAAGTAGTTGGCAGGAGCGAGCAGCATCAACCCATCCTGCCCGACCCCCGAGCAGCGCACGACCCCCGGGCTGCGAGGGCGCCGGGGGTCGTACGTGCTCTGTGTGGGCCAGTCGCCACAGCGGGAATCGACTAGCCGATCTTGTCGACGGCGCCCTGGACGGCCTTCTCGCCGGCCTTCGCCGACTTCTTGGCAGCGGTCGCGGTGGCGCCGGCCTTCTTCACGGCCTCCTTGCCCTCGGCGATGGCGGCCTCGGTCGCCGGCTGCCGACGGATCTGCGTCACGAGGCGCTGGCCACGAATAGCGACCGAGGCGTAGAACTCGTTGGCCTGCTCGCCGGCCCTGGCGACCCGGCTCTCGACCTCACTGCGGAGGTCCTTTACCTGTGCCGGGAAGGTCTTCACGACCGCCGGCACCTCGGCCAGGCGCTCCTGGGCCTTCTTGACCTCGGCGATGTACGCCGCCGGTACGTCCTTGACCCGCTCCAGCGCGAGGTCCGCGAGGCCGGCGAAGGCGAAGGCCGGCTTGCGGACCTCGTCCAGCGAGACGGTCGGGAGGTTCTTGATGGTGAAACGGCCGGTGACAGTGCTGCCGGTCTTGTCGACGTTCGTGGTGACGCTCATGCTGATGCCTCCTGGGGCGGGGTCGGGATCGTGCTCGGCTTGGTGGACGGCGTCTGGCGGGCGTTCTCCCTACGAAAACTGTCGTAGATCTCTAGGAGCACCTGCTTCTGCCGCTCGTTGATTCCCTCGTCGGCAAGGACCGCGTCGACGAGCAGGCGGTCGCCCTCGCGCTGCTCGAGGATGCCGGCCTGCAGGTACAGCGCCTCGGCCGAGATGCGAAGACCCTTGGCGATTTGCTGCAGGATCTCTGCGCTCGGCTTGCGCAATCCACGCTCGATCTGACTGAGGTAGGGATTGCTGACGCCAGCCAGAATTGCCAGTTGTCGCAGCGAGATCTGGTTGCCTCGACGTTGCTCACGGATGAACTCACCGAGGCGGTGGCCAACGTCGGTGACGGACCCGAGCGGCTCTTTGATCACGCCTACGACAATAGCCGGGCCTGCTAGCAACTGCAAGCACCTCCGCTAGCAAAGCCCGTGAGGCTGATCACACATCACCCGGCCGGTGCGTCGGATCTTCCTCGGAGTCGCCGCCGGCCCGCCGCGCCTACGCCCTGGATAAGACCGGCGGCCAGGGCGTCGACCGCGCCGTGGAGGCGGTCGGGTTCCAGGCGCACGCCCTGCCGGCTGGGCCGGGCCGGACGCCGTCAGTCCGGCTCGGCCAGCACCCCGTGCCGCTGTGCCCACAGGGCCGCGCTCGTGCGGTCGCCCACGCCGAGGGTGGCGAAGACCCGGGTCAGGTGCGCCTTCACCGTCTTCTCGCTGATGCCGAGGCGCCGGCCGATGCTCTTGTTCGGCAGGCCGGCCGCGACCAGCGCCAGCACTTCGCGCTCGCGCGCCGAGAGCCGGTCGGCGGGTCCTGCCGTCTCAGCGCGGCGCTGGGGCAGCAGCGCGGTCGCGGCTCGAGGCGACAGCGGTGAGTGCCCGGCCGCAGCGTCGCGTACGGCGCGGACGACGTCGTCGGGCTCGGCGTCCTTGAGCAGATAGCCCACCGCACCCGCGTCAAGGGCCGCCACGATCCGCTCGGACTCCGCAAAGCTGGTCAGCACCACCACGCGGACGTCGGGGGCTGCGGCCACGACCTGCCGGGTGGCGGCGAGCCCATCGGTCCCAGGCATCGACAGGTCCATGAGCACCACGTCGACCGCGTGCTCGAGCACCGCGGCTGCCGCTTGCGAGCCGTCGTCCAGAACGGCTACGACGTCGATGTCGTCGACCCTGCTGAACAGGTCGACGAGCCCGCGCCGCACCACCGGGTGGTCGTCAACCAACATGACGCGCGTCACACCGGCACCCGATGCCGACCCGACAGGCTCTGCGCCGCGGTCAGCGGGACGGACAGCGCCAGCGTCGTGCCCGCCCCCGCCGAGGAGGTGCTGGTCAAGCTCCCGCCACGCTCGGCGACCAGCGCCCGGAGCAGCTCCAGCCCGACACTGCCGCGAGCCCGCAGCCCGACCTGGGCGACGTCGTAGCCGCGACCGTCGTCGGTGACCGTGAGCCGCAGCCGGCCGGCCGGCCGGTCCACCTCCAGCGCCAGGATGGCCCGGCCCGCGTCGGCGTGCCGGACGACGTTGCGCACCGCTTCCTGGGCGACCCGGTAGACCAGCGCCTCGGTGGCCTCGTCCAGGGCGAGCCCCTCGCCGGCGGTGACGTCGATGCTGGCCTCGACACCTCTGACCTCCATGGTCGACGCGAGGTCTGCCAGGCTCGCGGCGAGGCCCTGCTGGTGCAGGGCCGGCGGGGTGATGGTGACGACCAAGGTGCGCAGCTCGCGTACCCAGCGCCGCAGGTCCAGGGCGGTGCGCTCCACGGAGTTCGCCGCGTCGTTGTCGCCGGCGGCCCGCACGCCGCCAGCCGCCGCGGACAGCGAGTATGACGCGCCCGAGAGCCCCTGTAGGACGCCGTCGTGCAGGTCCGCCGCGATCCGGCGGCGCTCACGGTCGGAGGCTGCCAGCGCGCTGAGCAGCAGCTGCTCGCGCTGCTCCTGGACCGAGCGCAGCCGCACGGCCATCCGGTACGCCAGCGGGATCTGCACGAGGTAGAGCAGGCCCAGCGCCCCGATCAGTACGGGCAGCGAGTCCAGCCACATCGCTCGACTGCTCGCACGGATCGTGTCGTAGGCCTGGTAGGTCTCGAACAGCAGCGGGGTGCCCTCCTTGGTGCGGACCCCGAGGTAGACCTGCAGGAGCTTGCCGAACTGCTGCTCACCGACGTTCTCCGGCTCGCTGAGGTTGGAGACCTCGGCGAGCGCCGGCCCCTCCTGCGTGAGCGCCCGGCGCTCCTCATCGGGCAGCGGGAAGACCCGCCCGATCAGGCTGGTGTCGTCGCTATAGACGATGCGCCCTTTCGTGTCCCAGATCTTCACCCGCACGATGAACTTGCCCAGCACCCGTTCGTTCACCAGTTCGTCCAGCGCCTTGCGGTCAGCTCCCGGCACCAGCGCAGCGTCCGACAGCACCGGACCGACGACGGCGTGCGCCATCACGCTGGTCAGGGACCGGGCATCGCGGACCGCCTCGGTCACGGCTTGGCGGCGCTGCAGCACCGCGAGCACCGCGCCGGTCGCGGTCAGCACGACCAGGCCGGCCACGAGGAAGGCCGCCACGGCGCGCGTCACGGAGACGGTCGCGCCGCCGGGCTCACCCGCGAGACGGGTCATGACGGCCTCCTGGGAACTGTGCAGGCGCGGCACCGGTGACCCGGCCCCGCACCAGTAGAGCGCGTTCTGGTCGCCGTCCGGCCGGTTCGATGACACCGATGCTGCCGGGCCCGGATCAGCCGTCCGAGCCATGGCCGGAGCCGGACCCGCCGCCGTGGTCGTCACCCGCGTCGTGGGTCGCGCTGTCGTCGCCATGGCCGGAGCCGCCGCTGCTGCTGCCGACGGAACCCGCGCTGCCGGGACCGCTGCCCGAGGCGGGGCCGCTCGAGCTCGACCTGCCTGAGCTCGATGAGCCCGAGCGCGAACCGGGGCTGACCGAGTGGTGGGAGTCTTCCCCGGCCTCGGGGGCGCGGACCGGCTGCACGCTGTCGTCAGCAGCGTGGTGGGCGCCGTCCCCGTGGCCGGCGTCCGGGGTGGGTGCCGGCGTGCGGTTGTCATCGATGGGCTGGGTGTTGGCCCGGTCGGCCGAGCCCGACTCGGTACCCGAGCTCGAGAGCGCGAAGGCTCCGGCGCCGGAGCCCAGCACCAGGGCGGCAGCGGCCAGCAGGACCAGCGGGGAGGTACGGGGAATATTCATTGTGTGCTCCTGGTGGTCGGTGCCCTCTCAGGCGGTCACCAGGACTGTCGGCTCCGCGAGGTCCGTTCCGACAGAGGACCCTCGTCGTAGGACCACCGGGCTGGGCCGTCGAGCCGGCCGTGGGTCGGGAGGCGCTCAGCGGCCGGCAACGCACCGACCTCCACCCGATCCTGCTCGGCGAGGAAAGCATCGAGGTCTGGCTCGCCCGCGAACTCCCCGTCGCCCGACGACAGCACGCACCAGACGGTCTTGCCGGTCACGCCCGGCTGCACCCCCCAGTCCCGGGTGAGGGTGTCGACCAGCGCGAGGCCGCGGCCGGTGGTCGCCGACAGGCCGTACCGCCGCTGCCTGGGCAGCAGCACGCTGCCGTCGCGCACCTCGATGCGTAGCGCGTCGCCCTGCATGACCAGGACCACCGTGAAGGCCGTGCCGGCGTGGATCACCGCGTTGGTGGCCAGCTCGGACACCACCTGCGACGCGGGCCACTCGAGGCCAGTCGCGGCCCAGCCGCGCAGTGTCTGTGCAAGGAACCGCCGGGCCGCGCCCACGCTCGCCGTGGTGGCCGTCAGCGTGAGCTCCACGGCACCCATGCGGGAACGATATGCCTGCGGCTCACTGCTCCGGGTCCGACCGGTGACCCAGCCGGCCCTTGCTGCCACGCGACGGGTCAGCAGACGGCGGCGAGCGGACCGGCCACCCGCACCTCGCCGACGGTGCGGCCACCGCCGAGGACGGTCCCCACCTCGAGCGCGTCCAGAACCGGACCGGCTGCCCCGAGCGCCCGCAGCGCCGCCACCAGCACCGGCCCGCGAGCCCGGGCGGCGCCGTCGTCAATCTTGATGGCGACGGCTGACCCGTCGGCCAAGGCCGCCGCATAGACGCCCTCCGCGCCGTCCTTCGCGAGCAGACCGGGGATGCCCTCCATGAGCAGGGTGACATCCCGCCCGGTCCCGCCGACGAGGCCGGGGTGGGTGCGTACGGCATCCGCGGTACGGCGCTCGTCGGACCCCGTCGGGGCGGTGACCAGGCGGGCAAAGGCCCGGGCAAGACCGGGCAACGTCAGCGCGTGGGCAGGGGCGCCACACCCGTCGACGGCGATGTGGCGCACCCGCTCGCCGGCGAGCCGCTCGACGGCGGCGGTCAGCCCGACCTGCAGCGGGTGGTCGCTCGCCAGGTAGCCGGCCGTCGGCCAGCCGCGCTCGACGCAGGTGGCGAGCATCGCGGCATGCTTGCCCGAGCAGTTCATGTGCACCCGGGTCGGCCCGCCGCCCGCGGCGAGCAGGGCTTGTGCGGTGGCCTCGTCGAGGGGCAGCTGCGCCGGACAGGCCAGGGCGTCCTCCCCGAGGTCTCCGAGCAGCCGGCGGACGACCTCGACATGCCCGGGCTCGCCGCTGTGCGACGCGGCGGCGATCGCGAGCTGGGTCGGATCCGCGGGCTGCCAGCCGCAGCCGAGCAACCCGACCGCCTGCAGCGGCTTGTTCGACGACCGCGGGAAGACCGGGCGTTCAAGGTCGCCGAAACCGATCGCGACCGAGCCGTCCGGCCGCACGGCGACGATGGCGCCGAGGTGGCGGCTCTCGACGACCCCGGAGCGGGTGACCTCGGCCAGCAAGACAGAAAAGGTGACCGGTCAGCCCTCGTCAGCGGCGACGCCGAGCAGGGCGTCGACGTCGGCCTCGCCGTCGCGGTAGCGACGGGTGACCTCGGCGCTGCACGCGTCCATCACCGCCTGCACCTCCCGTCGCTTGGTGGACAGCACCTGCTCCTCCTGACCCAGCACTTCCTGGGCGGCAGCCAGATCCGCGTCGCTGCGCGACACGTCGGACAAGTCGACGTCGGCGACGAGGGCCTCGACGTAGCGCCGGTGCTGATCCACCCGACTGGGTTCGAGCGCACTGTGCCGACCCAGCCCGCGGGCCGGGCTGCGCGGCTCCTCGGCCAAGATCTTCGCGAGCCCGGCCACCAGACCGACGCCTTCCCGCCCGCCCTCGCGGTGTGCCACCTCGGCGCGCAGGACGTCCAGCCGACCCTGCACCATCCGGCGCAGGTAGGACAGGTCGACCTCCTCCTGCTCGGCCTCGGCGCGCATCGCCCGTACGTCTTCCAGTGACGCGCCGCGCAGCCCATCGAGGTAGTCCTCGGCCAGCACCTTGTCGATGCGGCGGCTGCCCGTACCGGTCGTGTCGTCGGCGCTCACCCGGGCTCCTGTTCCTCGTCCTGCCCGCCGATGGGCGTGCGGCTGCCATCGTGTCAGATGTTGCCCCATCGACCGTGGCGCCAGGGTCAGAAGCGCATCAGCTGCGGCCGGGTCACCCGCGGCGGCGGCGGGGCCGCCTCCGGCTCCAGCCGGGCGGCGACGCCACCGGCAACCAGGTCCGCGTCGTCCGGCACCTGCCGCTTCACCAGGGCCAGCGCGATCGGTCCGAGCTCGTGGTGCCGGGCGACGGTGCCGACCCGGCCGATGGCCCGGTCGTCCAGCAGCACCGCGTCGCCGGTGGCCGGCAGCTCGCTGTCGGAGCCGTCCAGGTGCAGCAACGCGAGCCGACGTGGCGGCCGGCCGAGGTTCGCCACCCGGGCGACCGTCTCCTGGCCGCGGTAGCAGCCCTTGTTCAGGTGTACGGCCGTCGCCAGCCACCGCGTCTCGTTGGGGATCGTGCGGTGGTCGACGTCGACCCCCAGCCGGGGGCGCAGGTCCTCGACGCGCAGGGCCTCGGCGGCGGCGACGCCAGCGAGCTCCCCGTCGTAGGCCGCCAAAGCTGCGCGCGGCACCAGGCGCCAGCCCGACGCAGAGCCGACGACGGCGAGCTCGGCGCTGGCGTCGCTGACCTCGACCCGCAGCATGAAACGCATCCGGTCGAGCCAGGCCAGCAGGGATTCGGCCGTACCGGGCTCGACGTGCGCCAGCACGGCAGTGCCGTCATCGACAAGAGACAGGTGGTGCTCGACGTGACCCTGCGGGCTCAGTACGAGTGTCTCGGTCGGCAGCCCCGCCGCGAGCTCGTCGAGCGCCTGCGAGGTGAGGCTGTTCAGCCAGGACAGCCGGTCGGGCCCCGCGACGCGGACCACCGGCCGGTGCGACAGGTCGACCTCGGCAGCGCCGGCCGCGAGGCGCCGCTGCTCGCGGTAAGGGTCGCCGTAGTGGGCGGCGACGCCGCTGTCGGGGGCGTCCGCAGGCACCGCGCCCGGGCGGCCGAGCAGAGGACTCGTCATCCCGGGCAGGCCTGCATGTTGGGCACAAGCAGTGGCGGCCGCGAAGGATTCCCCGGCTGCGACAATGAGCAGATGTGGGGGCGGTTCGTTGTTGCGGCGTACACCCGGACCCCGGCAAGGCTGCGACGCCTGGTGGTCCGGCTCGCGACGCCGGGCTACCGCGTCGGCGTGCTTGCGGTGGTGTTCCGCCCGGACGGCCGTCTGCTGCTCGTGGACCAGCCGTACAACCTGGGCTGGGCACTGCCGGGGGGCGACCTGCGGCGCGGCGAGGGGCCGGACGCCGGCCTGGCCCGGGAGCTCCGCGAGGAGATCGGGCTGCAGGTCACTGCGCCGCAGCTTCGATTGGCGTCACTGCGTACGAACGACCGACGGGTGACCTTCGTGACCCGGCTCGATGTCGAGGAGTCCGTCGCCGCGGCGCTGTCGCCGCGCAGTGCCGAGATCACGCGGATCGCGTGGTATTCCCCTTCCGCGCTGCCCGCGCTGCACCCGGACACCGTGGCACCGCTGGCGCTAGTCGGGGTGCGCTGACCGGTTCGCGGCGGCCAGCTCCGCGCGCAGCTTGGCTTCGCTGTCGGGGCCGAGCGCGAGGTCGAGCAGCAGCGACAGGGGGACGCCGCCGGCCAGCAGGGCCATCGGTCGGGCCGGTCCGTCGTCCATGTCATCTCCCGCTGCTGCCAGGGCCGGAGGAGCAACCCTCCGCCGTACGCTGCCCGCCATGGTGCCGCCCGGGGACGTGCGGGCGGGTTCGCCACGCCGGGGGGTGTCCTCGGTCCTTGCGCTGCAGGCGCTCAGCGTGGCCCTCGTGCTCGGCTGGTTCGCCACCGGCCACGCCTCGGCTCCCGATGCCGGCCTGCTGCAGCTCGACGTCCTGTCGCTGCACGAGCGGGTGGCCGGGGTGAACGCGGTCGACGGCCGCGCCACGATGGTGGTGCTGACGTGTGCGTCGACGCCGCCCCGGCCGCACACCCTCGACGCGGCGTACGGCCTCGCCGTCTCGATGGACTCCGACCTCGCCCGGCGGGTGGCGCTTCCGCTGGCGACCCGGTGCGGGGACGACGGCTATGTGCTGGTCGACCCGGCCGGCTTCGTGCGCTACCGGTCCTACGACCGCGGCTGGTTCGACCACACCGCGGAGCAGGAGGTCCTGCTCGGACACCTGACCGGGCGCGGATGAGGCGCAGCGGCGTCCTCGCGGCGTACGCCGGGCTGGGCGCCCTGGAGTACGCCGTCGCAGTCGCCTACCTGGCGCGCGGCACCTGGTGGCACTACCTGCTGCACCAGCTCGTCGGCTGGGGGCTGGGCCTGGCCGTCGCGGGCGTCGTCATGGCGCTGCGCCGTGGCCTGGTGGTCCCGCCGGTCTGGGCCGCGCTGCTCGGCCAGCTCGTCTCGATCACGCCCGACCTCATGTTCAGGTACCTGCGGATGCCCCACAGCCAGCTGATGGACCTGTGGGTCGGCCACATCTCGATCCACCGCGGACCCTCGCCCGTCCTGGTGGCGCTCAGCGTGCTGCTGCTCGGTGGCTGGTCGTGGCTCGGCGCCGCCGCCGGCCGACCCCGGACCGCTGCGGCGCTGGGCGTGACGGCGGCGGTGCTGCTGACCGGCGCCTGCCTGCTCGCTGCGCCACTGCCCACCCGGCTCAGCGACTACTGACCCCTGCATCGACATGACAGCCAGCGGCACCCCCGGCCGCTGTTGAGGACCGTCGATTTCCGCGTGACAGGGCGACCGGCGGCACCTACGCTCACCGGTACACGAGAGAGGAGGTGGTCCGACACTTTGAGTGCTTATCGGACGCGTGAGGTGGCTGTCCGCTAGGACGCCGTTGCAAGGACCGATCGCTGGTCTCGACCGCTCGTCCTGTGACGGCGACGGCGAATCCAACGCAGGCACCAGGCCCCCGGGCGCCGGCCCAGTCCAGCCGGCCCTCGACTCGCCTCTCGAGGCGATACGAGGAAGCGCCCGGGGGTTTCTGCGTGTTCGACTATGGCCGGCCGAGCGCGCGGTAGGTCCAGCCGGCTGCCCTCCAGCGGTCCGGGTCCAGAGCGTTGCGGCCATCCACGATCAGTCGCTCCGCGACCACCTCCCCGAGCACCTCCGGATCCATCTCGCGGAACTCCGCCCACTCCGTGAGGTGCAGCACGAGGTCGGCGCCGCGGGCCGCGGACAGCGCGCTGTCCCGGTAGCCGAGCTCCGGGTGCTTGAGGCGCGCGTTGGCCATCGCCTGCGGGTCGTACAGCGTGACCGCGGCACCCTGGCGCTGGATGCTGTCGGCGACGTCGAGCGCCGGGCTGTCGCGGATGTCGTCGCTGTTGGGCTTGAAGGCCGCACCGAGCACCGCGACGCGTATCCCGCCAAAGCTCCCGCCGACCAGCTCGCGCGCGATCTCGACCATCCGGGCCCGACGACGCAGGTTGATGGCGTCGACCTCCTTGAGGAAGGACAGCGCCTGGTCGACGCCGAGCTCCCCGGCGCGCGCCATGAACGCGCGGATGTCCTTGGGCAGGCAGCCGCCCCCGAAGCCCAGCCCGGCATGCAGGAACCGGCCACCGATGCGCGCGTCGTACGACAGCGCCTTGCTGAGCATCGTCACGTCGCCGCCGGTGACCTCGCAGACCTCCGCCATCGCGTTGATGAACGAGATCTTGGTGGCCAGGAAGGCGTTCGCGGCGACCTTCACCAGCTCGGCCGTCGCGAAGTCGGTCGTGACGACCGGCGTGGGCCGTGCGATCACCGCTGCGTACGCCTCCCGCAGCCGTGCCTCGGCCGTCGCCGTGCGTACACCGAAGACCAGGCGATCGGGCCGCAGGGTGTCCTCGACAGCGAAGCCCTCGCGCAGGAACTCCGGGTTCCAGGCCAGCTCGACGCCGGGCGCGAGGACCCCGTCGACGCTGGCAGCGTCGAGCAGCCCGGCGAGGCGCTCGGCGGTGCCGGCGGGGACCGTGGACTTACCGACGATGAGGGCCCCCTCGCGCACGTGCGGCAGCAGCCTGCGAAAGGCCGCGTCGACGTAGGTCATGTCGGCCGCGAACTCGCCCTGCTTCTGCGGGGTGCCCACGCACACGAAATGCACGTCGCCGAACTGCCCCACCTGCTCGTAGGAGGTGGTGAAGTGCAGCCGTCCGGCGTCGAGCTGCGTGGCGAGCAGTTCGGGCAGGCCGGGCTCGAAGAACGGCACGACGCCGTTGTTGAGCGCGGCGACCTTCGCCTCGTCGATGTCCAGACCGAGCACCTGGTGGCCCAGCTCGGCCATGCAGACCGCGTGGGTCGCGCCGAGGTAGCCCGTGCCGATGACGGTCATGCGAGGACGGGCGGGTGCCGACATCCGCGCAGACTAGACGTCACGTCCTTGACCCGGCTGCTCGCCCGGCCGGGCCCGCCCCGGAAGTTTGGGTGTGACATCGGCAGATCACGCACACAGGCTCGACCCTGCCGGGCCGTCCGCACGCTCAGCGAGGCCGGCGGGGCTGCGGGCACCGCTCAGCGCCGGTCCAGCAGCCCCAGCAGGTAGTCCCCGAAACCACTGCTGCGCAGCGGTCCGGCGAGCTCCGCGAGCGCATCGTCGTCGATGAACCCCTCGCGCCAGGCCACCTCCTCCAGGCAGCCGATCTTCAGGCCCTGTCGCTGTTCGATGACCTGCACGAACAGCCCGGCCTGCATGAGCGAGGCCGCCGTTCCGGTGTCGAGCCAGGCCGTGCCGCGGTCCATCACAGCCACCTGCAAGCGCCCTTGCGTCAGGTAGGCGTTGTTGACCGCCGTGATCTCCAGCTCGCCCCGGGCGCTCGGGCGGACGCCGCGGGCAATCTCCAGGACGTCGTTGTCGTAGAAGTAGAGCCCGACGACGGCATAGTTGCTACGCGGCCGCGCCGGCTTCTCCTCCAGCGACACCGCCCGCCGCTGCGCGTCGAACTCCACGACGCCGTACCGCTCGGGGTCGGCGACGTGGTACGCGAAGATGGCACCGCCGTCGATGTCGCGGTACCGACGCAGCTGCTCCCCGAAGCCCGGTCCGTAGAAGATGTTGTCGCCGAGCACGAGCGACACCGAGTCGTCCCCGACGAAGTCGGCGCCGAGCAGGAACGCCTCCGCGAGGCCGTTCGGCTCGGGCTGGACGGCGTAGGAGAAGGCGCAGCCGTAGCGCGAGCCGTCCCCGAGCAACCGGACGTACTGCTCCTGGTCCTGCGCCGTCGTGATGAGCAGGACGTCCCGGATGCCGGTCAGCAGCAGGGTGGACAGCGGGTAGTGCACCATCGGCTTGTCGTAGACCGGCAGCAGCTGCTTGGACACCGCCTGCGTCATGGGGTAAAGCCGGGTGCCCGAACCGCCGGCCAGCACGATGCCTTTCACGCGCGGGCCCGCTCGGCTTCCAGGTACTCCGCGAGCGCCTCGCGCCATTCCCGCAGCACGAGCGCACCGGCGGTCAGCCCCGAGTTGGCCGGCCGGGGCGCCGTACCGGGCGCGTCGCGGGCGTACTGCGCGGTGGTCACCGGCACGACGGTGCAGCCGGTGCCCTGCAGGGCGATGGCAGCCAGGCCCGCCCACGACACCGGCTCGCCGGACCCGGTCGCGTGGTAGGTGCCGGGCGGCAGGTCGCTGGCGAGCAGCCGGACGAGCGCCCTCGCCAGGTCGACGGCATACGTCGGGCGGCCGATCTGGTCGTCCACGACGGTCAGCTGCTGGCGCTGCTCGGCGAGCCGGCGCACCGTCCTGATGAAGTTCGGGCCGTCGCCGAACATCCAGCTGGTACGCACGACGTAGTGCTGCGGCGCGATCCGGGCGGCCAGCTCGCCGGCAGCCTTGCCCACGCCGTACATCCCCCGCGGGTCCAGCGGTGCGTCGGCCGGGGCGTCACCGCGGTGCTCGCCCGCCAGGACGTAGTCGGTGCTGACGTGCACGAACGGCACGCCGAGCCGGCGCGCGTGCGACGCCAGCTCGGCGACGCCGGTGGCATTGACGTCCCAGGCGGCCAGGATGTCGTGCTCGGCGGCGTCCACGGCAGTCCAGGCGGCCGTATTGACGATCGCCGTGGTCCTGCTCCAGTCCCGCGCGGCCAGCGCCGCCCGGTCGGTGATGTCGACCTCGGGCAGCTCGCCGAACTCCGCATCGGGCAGCTCGGCGCGTAGCGCCCTGCCCAGCTGGCCGGCGCCGCCGGTCACCAGGACGGTCATCGCGCGAGCGGCGGGTGCGCCGCGTCCCTGGCGCTGATAACCATCTGCTGGCGGGGTAGCGGCCACGGCACCGCGAGCGTCGGGTCGAACAGGTCGACCAGCACGTACTCCGCCTGCGCAGACCAGAGCCCGTCCACGAGGTAGCTGTAGACGGTGTGCGGCGCCAGGGTGCAGAAGGCGTTGCCGCAGCCGCGCGGGACGTACAGGGCGTGCTCCGGTCCGAGCTCGAAGGTCTCGACGGTGCCGTAACTTTCGCCCTCCCTAAGGTCCGCGACCACCGCGAAGACCCGGCCGTACGAGGGCGAGACGTACTTGTTCCAGGGCTCGGCGTGGATGCCGCGGGTGACGCCGACCGCCTCGTTGTAGGAGACGTTGTGCTGCAGCACGTCCAGGTGCGGGATCCCGGCGGCCTCGAGCTTGGCCTGCTGATAGCCCTCCTTGAACCACCCGCGCGCATCGGTGTGCAGCTCGAGCTCGACGTGCAGCAGGCCGGGGATGCGGGTGCCCGTGACGACCGGCCCGCTCACCGCGGCACCTGGGCTCGCTGGGCGTAGCGCTGTTCGGTGGCGGCCTTCTGCGGGCGCCACCAGTGCTCGTGGCGGCGGTACCAGCCGACGGTGGCGGCCAGGCCCTCCCGCAGGCAGGGGTAGCGCGGCGCCCAGCCGAGCTCGGTGCGCAGCTTGGTGCTGTCGATCGCGTACCGCAAGTCGTGCCCCGGCCGGTCGCTCACCAGGTCGTACGCACCGGGCGGCTGCCCGACCAGCTCGAGCAGCAGCTCCACGACGTCGCGGTTGGACTGCTCGCCGTCGGCGCCGATCAGGTAGGTCTGACCGAGGACGCCGCGGTCCAGGACCGCCCAGACGGCGGCGTTGTGGTCCTCGACGTGGATCCAGTCGCGCACATTGCGCCCCGAGCCGTAGAGCTGCGGCCGGCCGCCGTCGAGCAGGTTGGTGACCTGGCGGGGGATGAACTTCTCCACGTGCTGGTACGGCCCGTAGTTGTTGGAGCAGTTCGAGATCGTCGCCCGGACGCCGAACGAGCGGCACCAGGCGCGCACCAGCAGGTCGCTGCCGGCCTTGGTCGCCGCATACGGGCTTCCCGGGTCGTACGCGGTGGTCTCGCTGAAGCGCTCGGGGTCGTCGAGCTCGAGCTCACCGAACACCTCGTCGGTGGAGATGTGGTGCAGTCGTACGTCGTACCTGCGCACCGCCTCCAACAGCACGTAGGTCCCGACCACGTTCGTCGTGAGGAACGGCGCCGGGTCGTGCAGGCCGTTGTCGTTGTGCGACTCCGCCGCGAAGTGCACGACGGTGTCCACGCCGGCGACCAGCCGGTCGACCAGGACCGGGTCCGCGACGTCGCCCACCACCAGCTCGACATCGGACGGCAGCGAGTCGCGGTTGCCGGCGTAGGTCAGCGCGTCGAGCACGACGATCTCGACGTCGGGGCGCTCACGCCGGGTCTGGCGTACGAAGTTCGCCCCGATGAAGCCGGCGCCACCGGTGACGAGCAGCCGCATAGTCATCGGCGCAAGCATAACTCGGGCCCGTCAGGGCCCGACCCGCTGCAACCGGGCCGACAGGTGCGGCTGCAGGGAGTGGCCGACCGCGGCCATCTCCACCACGTACGCCAGGTCGTCCTCGACACCGCCGTACAGCCGTGAGGTGGCGGTCACCTCCTTGGCCGTCGCGGTGCGCACCACCGCGTCGCTGACGAGCTCGATCTTGGTGAATGCGACCCGGCCCACGAGCAGCTCCAGGACGCCGGTCGGGTGCGCGAGCAGCAGCTCCACGCCGAACTTCTCGGCGCCCGGGCGCCACCAGCCCTCCTCGGACAGCCCGGGGCGACCGCGGCTGCCGTCGTCCTCCAGCAGCCAGGAGCGTGAGCTGTGGTGCAGGAACGGCCGGCCGTCGTGGCTGATCGCCAGGCGCTGGACGTACGTGCGCTCCGCGACCGTCGGGTAGACCAGCGCGCCGGTGCCCTCCCAGACACCGACCAGCCAGCCGAGCGGCTCGAGCGCCGCGTGGAGATCGTCGGTCACGCCAGCATCGCCCGGCTGATGATCATCTTCTGGATCTCAGTGGTGCCGCCGCCGATCGAGGCGAGCTTGGCGTCGCGCAGGGCGCGCTCGACCGGGAAGTCGCGGGTGTAGCCGTAGCCGCCGTGCACCTGGATCGCCTCCAGGGCGTTCTCGACCGACAGCCGGCCGAGCAGCGCCTTGGCGACCGACGCCTCGACCTGGTGCTCGCGAGCGTTCTCCTTGAGCCAGGCCGCCCGATAGACCGCGTTGCGGCAGACCTGGTAGTTGATCTCCATGTCGGCCAGCTTGTGCGCGACAGCTTGGAAGTGTGCGATCGGCTTGCCGAACTGCGAGCGCTGCTTGGCGTAGTGCACGGTGTCGTCGATCGTCGCGCGCATCCCGCCCACCATCCCCGCCAGCATGACGGTGCGCTCCCAGTCGAAGCACTCGAACGCTATGCGCCACAGCGCCTCGCCCGGTACGCCGAGCACGGCATCGGCCGGCACCCGGCAGTCCGACAGGACGATCTCGGCGGTCGGTGAGGACCGGCAGCCCATCTTGTCGATCTCCCGGCCGACCCGGAAGCCGGGCGTGCGGGTGTCGACGAGGAAGGCTGTCGGGCCCTGCTCGGCGCGGGCCAGGACCGTGCAGACGTCGGCGATCGGGCCGTTCGTGATGAACATCTTGGTGCCGGTCAGGACATAGGAGTCGCCGTCGCGCCGCGCGGTCGCCTGCATCCCGGCGGCGTCGGAGCCGGCCTCGGGCTCGGTGCTGGCCCACGCACCGATGAGCGAGCCGTCGCACAGCCCGGGCAGCCAACGCCGCTGCTGCGCCGGGGTCCCGTGCAGCCAGATCGGCAC
>JAYVYM010000016.1:0-3298 GCA_043784245.1 Frankiales bacterium | reverse complement strand
GCGCAGGACCTGCAGGGGCTCGGGCTGTCGTACGACCTGTTCACGCGCACCTCGACCCGCAACCACCACGCCGTCGTACAGGAGATGTTCCGCGCGCTGTACGCCAATGGCTACGTCACCGAGCGCTCGCAGCTCTCCGCGATCGACCCGGCGACCGGGCGCGGGCTGCCCGACCGCTATGTCGAGGGCACCTGCCCGATCTGCGGCTACGACGGCGCGCGCGGCGACCAGTGCGACAACTGCGGCAACCAGCTCGACCCGCAGGACCTGATCAACCCGCGCAGCAAGATCGACGGGAAGGCCCCGCAGTTCGTCGAGAGCGCGCAGTTCTTCCTGGAGCTGCCGGCCTTCGCCGAGTCGCTCGGCAGCTGGCTGCAGAGCCGCACCGACTGGCGCCCAAACGTCCTAAAGTTCAGCGCCAACCTGCTCGAGGACCTCAAGCCGCGGGCGATCACCCGCGACCTCGACTGGGGCGTGCCGA
Source organism: Frankiales bacterium (assembly GCA_043784245.1). Classification (GTDB taxonomy): domain Bacteria; phylum Actinomycetota; class Actinomycetes; order Mycobacteriales; family SCTD01; genus JAYVYM01. The sequence goes on along the minus strand of JAYVYM010000016.1, from coordinate 2,817 downwards.
TCCCGCTCCCCGGCTGGAGCGAGCGCGGCGACAAGCGGTTGTACGTCTGGTTCGACGCCGTCATCGGCTACCTGTCCGCGTCGGTGGAGTGGGCCCGCCGCACCGGTGACCCCCAGGCCTGGCGGCCCTACTGGCAGGGCGCGGACGCCGACGGTCACTACTTCATGGGCAAGGACAACGTCGTGTTCCACTCGGTCATCTGGCCGAGCATCCTGCTCGGCGCCAGCGGCCGGCCGCACGGCACGGCGTCGGCGTACGGCGAGCTCGCGCTGCCCGGCGAGGTCGTCAGCAGCGAGTTCCTCACCATGGAGGGCAAGCAGTTCTCCACCAGCCGGGCAGTCGTGATCTACGTCAGGGATGTGCTCGAGCGCTACGGCGCCGACCCGCTGCGCTACTACCTCGCGGCGGCCGGCCCGGAGACCGCCGACAGCGACTTCACCTGGTCGCAGTTCGTCACCCGGAACAACACCGAGCTGGTCGCGGGCTGGGGCAACCTGGTCAACCGGACCCTGTCGATGGTGCAGGCCAACATCGGCAGTATCCCCGGTCCCGGCGAGCTGCTCGGCCCCGACCTCGCCGCGCTCGCCGCGTCCGAACAGGCATTCGCGCCGATCGGGGCCCTGCTGGCCCGGTCGCAGCAGAAGGCCGCGCTGGCCGAGGTCATGAAGGTCGTCGCCGAAGCCAACAAGTACCTGTCGGACCAGGCGCCGTGGAAGCTCAAGGACGACCCGCAACGCCGCGAGAGCGTGCTGCACACCGCCCTGCAGCTCATCGACGACGCCAAGACGCTGCTGACGCCGTTCCTGCCGGGCAGCTCCGAGCAGGTGCACCGGATGCTGGGCGGCAAGGGCGTCTGGAGCGGGCAGCCGGAACTGCGCGAGGTCGAGGACCTCGACGGCGGCCCGGGCTACCCGGTGCTGATGGGCGACTACGACACCGAGGCGGTGTGGGAGCGCCGGCCGCTGCGCGTCGGGCACCCGGTCGGCAAGCCGGTGCCGCTGTTCACCAAGCTCGAGCCGTCGGTGGTGGACATCGAGCTGGCCCGCCTGGCGCAAGCGTGAGCCAGCGCACCAGGAACGGGCCGCGGGACGAGACGCCACCGCCGGCTCCCGAGCCGCTGACCGTCGAGGTGATCGACAGCCACTGCCACCTCGACATGATGGGCAGTGACGTTCAAGGCGCCCTCGCGCAGGCCAAGGCCGTCGGGATCGCCGCCGTCGTGCAGGTCGGTGTGGACCTGGCGTCGAGCCACTGGTCGGCTGAGCTAGCGGCGTCGTACGAGCAGGTCCATGCCGCGGTGGCCCTGCACCCCAACGAGGCGGCCCGAGGAGCAGCCACCGACGAGGCGTTGCGTGAGGTCGAGGCGCTGGCCGCTCTGCCGCAGGTGGTGGCCGTGGGGGAGACCGGCCTGGACCACTTCCGGACCGAGGGCGAGGCCGGCCACCGCCTGCAGGAGCAGTCGTTCCGGGCTCACATCGCGATCGCCAAGCGCACCGGCAAGGCGCTGATGATCCACGACCGGGACGCGCACGACGACGTCGTACGCGTGCTGCTCGAGGAGGGCGCGCCCGAGCAGGTGGTCTTCCACTGCTTCTCCGGCGGAGTCGCGCTGGCCCGCACCTGCTCCGAGCACGGCTGGACGGCCAGCTTCGCCGGTACGGTGACGTTCAAGAACGCCGCCGGGCTGCGCGAAGCCGCCGCCGTGTTGCCATCCGAACTGCTCCTGGTCGAGACCGACGCGCCGTTCCTCACGCCGGCCCCGCACCGCGGCCGACCCAACGGCCCGTACCTGGTGCCGCTGACCGTTCGAGCCGTCGCGCAAGCCCGCAATGTCGACGTCGAAGCGCTGTGTGCGGCCATGATGGCCAACGCCCACCGGGTTTTTTCGCTCAGGTGACCCGACCCGCAGGACGGTCCGGCTACCTGCTCTGACCAGGCAGTTCTGCACCGGCGCAGGTGCGGCTCACACGTCGCGCACACCCCCTGCTGCCCGGCCGGCGCGTGACAACCGGCGGGGTCTGCCGTTACCGTCGCGTGACCAACCGGGGTGGGGCCCCAGGTGGCGTGACCGTCCTCGGCTTCAGGAGGACGGTCATTGCGCTGCTACCCCCATGACCGGAGATTGCGACGCTCGGAGCACCGTGTCCGCCTTGCCCGCCGCCCCCTCCAGCGCCCCTTCGGGGTCCCGACTCCGCCCGCGCTCCCGCGGCGCCGCCGTCGCCGCCATCGGCGGGGTCGCACTCACCGCCCTGCTCGGCGCGACCGCCGTCTGGCTCGTGACCGCCAAGAACGTCTCGTTGACTGTCGACGGCGCCACCCGCTCGGTGAGCCTGCACGGCAGCCACGTCTCGGACGTGCTCGCCGCCGAGGGACTCGTGCTGGGCGCGCACGACCGCCTGGCTCCGGCGGCCGACCGGCCGGTCTCCGACGGTGACACCGTCTCCCTGCGGCACGGCCGCGAGCTGAAGCTGGTGGTGGACGGTGTCGCCCGCAGCGTCTGGGTGACCGCCGGAGACGTCGACGGCGCTCTGCAGGAGGCCGGCGTACGGGCCGATGGCGCGGCGCTGTCGGCGTCGAGGTCGCGCAGCATCGGTCTCGACGGCATGTCGCTCGACGTACGGATGCCCAAGCAGACCTCGGTGACTGTCGACGGCGTGACCACGCCCCGGACGACGACCGCTGCGACCGTCGGCGACCTGCTCGGCGAGGCCACGGTCGTGCTGCGTCCCGCAGACACGCTCAGCGTGCCGGCCGAGACGCCCGTCACTGAGGGGCTTGCGGTGACCGTTGTCCGCAACGACAGCCGCGATCTCGTCG
>JAYVYM010000015.1:0-3400 GCA_043784245.1 Frankiales bacterium | reverse complement strand
TGTGCAGCGCGTCGACCCTGGCCTGCGCCCGCTCGCGCAGCTCGTCGACGTCGCCGTACTGGATCGACTGGGTCGGGCAGGCGGTGGCGCAGGCGGGCTCCAGCCCGTCCCCGATCCGGTCGTAGCACAGCGTGCACTTCTGGGCGATTCCCTCGTTCTTGGTCACGCCCTTCTCGCCGACCCGCCGGTCGATGACGCCGAACGGGCAGGCCGGCACGCAGTAGCCGCAGCCGTTGCAGATGTCGTCCTGGACCACGACGGTGCCGAACTCGGTACGGAACAGCGCACCGGTCGGGCAGACGTCCAGGCACGCGGCGTGCGTGCAGTGCTTGCAGACGTCGCTCTCCATCAGCCAGCGGAACTCCGTACGCGGGGCGCCGTCGGCCTGACCCGGAAGCACGGTCGCCGGCATGCCCAGGTCGACGGGGGCCAGCGAGACGGCCGCCATGTCGGTGCCCAGCATCGACCGGTCGCCGGTCAGCGCGCTGTCCGCGGTGCGGTTCAGGACGTCGGTGGCGGACGGGCCGACCGGGGTGCCGGCGATGCCAGGTTCCTGCGCCCCGAGCTGCTTGTGCTGCTCGATGAACTTGACGTGCCGCCAGGTGCTCGCGCCCAGTTCCCCGGTGTTGTCGTACGACGAACCAAGGAACGTGAGGCCGTCCTCGGGGACCGCGTTCCACTCCTTGCACGCGACCTCACACGCCTTGCAGCCGATGCAGATCGAGGTGTCGGTGAAGAAGCCCTTGCGGGGCTTGGGCTCATGCTGCCAGCCGGCGTCGTGCGCCGGGTCTGCCAGCGGGCCGAAGTAGGAGTTGTTCATGGCTTCCCTTCGGGCGGCGGCGTACGCCGGAGGTTGCCGGTCTCGACCGTGATGCCGGCTCGACTGCGGTACTCCTCGACGTAGCGCAGCAGCGCGGGCCCGGTCGGGCGGCGCCCCGGCTGGATGTCGCAGGAGGCGACCTTGGACTCCTGGATGTGCACGTTGGCGTCCAGCGCCAGACCGAACAGGTCGTTGGCCGAGTCGCCGCTGGTGAGCGCGTTCCCGCCGACCCCCCAGTGGTACGGCAGACCGACCTGATGGATGACCTTGCCAGCGACGTTGAGCGGCACGACCCGGTCGGTCACGAGCACGCGGGCCTCGATCGCGGTCCGGGCGGTGACAATCGTGGCCCAGCCCAGGTGCTCGAGCCGGCGCTCGCGGGCGTGCTCGGGCGACACCTCGCAGAAGAACTCCGGCTGCAGCTCGGCCAGGTAGGGCAGCCACCGGCTCATCCCGCCGGCGGTGTGGTGCTCGGTCAGCCGGTACGTCGTGAAGACGTACGGGAAGACGTCGCCGCCGGGCGTACCTGCCGAGGGGTTGGACAGGTTGTCCTTGCGCTTGAACACCTCGCGGGTCGGGTTGGCCTGCTGGTGGTAGAGCGGGTTGCGTACCGGCGACTCGTGCGGCTCGTAGTGCGCGGGCAGCGGCCCGTCGACCAGGCCGCTCGGCGCGTACAGCCAGCCCTTGCCGTCGGCCTGCATGATGAAGGGGTCGTCGCCGGCGATGCCGTCCGGACCGGTCGCGCCGGAGGCGGGGCGGTAGGACGGCGCCTTGTTGACCGGGAAGTCCGGCACGTCGTGACCGGTCCAGCTGTCCCCGTCCCACCAGACGTAGGCCTTGCGCTCACTCCACGGCTTGCCTTCGGGGTCGGCGGAGGCCCGGTTGTAGAGCGTGCGGCGGTTCATCGGCCAGGCCCAGCCCCACTCCGGGGCGACCCAGCTCTGCTCGCTGCCGGGCTTCCTGCGGGCCGACTGGTTGATCCCGTCCTTGTAGACGTTGCAGTAGATCCAGCAGCCTCCCGAGGTCGAGCCGTCGGCCTTCATCTCGGTGAAGCTGGGCAGGAACTGCCCCGCCTTCTCACCGGTGAGGTACGTGCCGTTGACCTCCTGGAGCACCGCCTCACCGTCCGGCTCCTCGGTCGGGCCGTGCACCGGGTAGTCCCACGTCAGGTCCAGCAGCGGGCGGTCCTTCGCCTCCGTCGAGCCGGCGTAGCGCTCCTTGAGCATGCGGCCCAGGTGGTAGAAGAAGTGCAGCTCGCTGCGGGCGTCCCCCGGCGGCTCGACAGCCTTGTGCCGCCACTGCAGCAGCCGCTGGGTCTGCGTGAAGCTGCCCTCCTTCTCGGTGTAGGTGGCAGCCGGGAAGAAGAACACCTCTGTGGCGATGTCCTCGGTCTTGAGCTCGCCGGTGGCGATCTCCGGACCGTCCTTCCAGAACGTCGCCGACTCGATCAGCTGCAGGTCGCGGACGACGAGCCACTTGAGCTTGGCCATCCCCAGTCGCTGCAGCTTGCCGTGCGCCGAGCCGACAGCCGGGTTCTGACCGACCACGAAGAAGCCGTCGATCTTGCCGTCATTCATGTCGAACGCCGTCTGGTAGGTGCCGTGGTCACCGGTGAGACGCGGCAGGTAGTCGAACGCGAAGTCGTTCTCCGGGGTTGCGGCGTCGCCCCACCAGCTCTTCAGCAGGCTGACGGTGTAGGCGTCCGCCTTGGTCCAGAAGCCCTTCTGGTCGGGCTTGGCAATGCTCGCCAGGTAGTCGGCGAGTGAGGTGTGGGCGCCCGCCTCCGGCATCGGCAGGTAACCCGGCAACAGGTTGAACAGCGTGGGGATGTCGGTCGAGCCCTGGATGCTGGCATGCCCGCGAAGCGCGAGGATGCCGCCGCCCGGGCGGCCGATGTTTCCCAGCAGCAGCTGGATGATCGCCGAGCCGCGGATGTACTGCGCCCCGACCGAGTGGTGCGTCCAGCCGACCGAGTAGACCCAGCAGGTCGTCCGGTCGCGGCCGCTGTTGGCGGTCACGTCCTGACACACCTGCAGGAACAGCTCCTTGGGTACCCCGCAGACCTGCTCGACCATCTCCGGGGTGTAGCGCACGTAGTGCCGCTTCAGTGTCTGGAAGACCGTGCGCGGGTGCTGCAGGGTCTCGTCGCGCTCGACGTGGCTGTGCTCCGTCGACAGACCGGTGTCCCGGACGCCATCGCTCACCGCGTCGCCCGGGTTGGCGGAGGCCATGCCGGTTCCCGAGTAGGCCCACGAGGCCGTGTCGTAGGTGCTGGTGCTGTCGTCGTAGCCGGAGAACAGCCCGTCGAGGTCGTCGGTGTCCTGGAAGTCCTCGCCCACCAGCGTTGCGGCGTTGGTGTAACTCACGACGTACTCGCGAAAGAAGGTCTCGGTCTGCAGGATGTAGTTGACGATGCCGCCGAGGAAGGCGATGTCGCTACCGGCCCGCAGGGGTACGTGCGTGTCCGCGACGGCGGAGGTCCGGGTGAACCTCGGGTCGATGTGGATGACCTTCGCGCCACGGGCCTTCGCCTCCATCACCCACTGGAACCCGACCGGGTGGCACTCGGCCATGTTCGAG
>JAYVYM010000014.1:0-2931 GCA_043784245.1 Frankiales bacterium | reverse complement strand
CGCCCGCAACCCCACGAACCTGGAGCTGCTCCAGCAGGCGCAGGAGATCGCGCGCGAGGTCGGCCGGCCGATCGCCACCCAGCAGGAGGCCCGGGCCCTCTACAACATCACCTGATGGCGGTCGCCGAGCTCCCGGACGACGGCTTGAGCCCCCCGCTTCCCGGGGCGGCCCGGCTCCGCGAGGGCGAGGTTCTCCCGGCCGTCCGGCGCGAGGTGTCGTTCGGTACCGAGGACGGACTGCTCCTCGTCGGCGAGCTCGCCCTCCCTGCGCACACTCAGCCGGTGGCCACCCTCCTGTGCCTGCACCCCTTACCGACGCACGGCGGGTTCATGGACAGCCACCTGATCAGGAAGGCGTCCTACCGGTTGCCGCACCAAGCCGGTCTCGCCGTGCTGCGCTTCAACACGCGGGGCACGACCAGTCCGCGCGGGACGAGTGAGGGAGCCTTCGACGGCGCGGAGGGGGAGCGCCACGACGTCGCAGCGGCTCTCGACCTGTTGCGACGCGAAGGGCTGTCGTCGATCTGGCTGCTCGGATGGTCTTTCGGGACCGACCTCGCGCTCCGGTACGGCTGCGTCCCGGAGGTCGAGGGCGCCGTCCTCCTGTCGCCCACGCTCCGCTGGTCCGGCCCGCAGGACCTGCACCGCTGGGCGACGTCCGGGAAGCCGCTCACCGCGGTGGTCCCCGAGTTCGACGAATACCTGCCCCCCGCCCTGGCCCGGGAGGCCTTCCGCGCCGTGCCGCACGCCGAGGTCGTCGTCGTGGCGGGCGCAAAGCATCTGCTGTTCGGACGCCCCGAGACCGTCCTTGACGAGGTGGTGGACCGGGTGCTCGGTGCCGGGCGTGGGGGACGCTCGGCGCAGGGGTAGGAGGCGGCGCTCGTCGCGGCCACGCTCCCCGTCGCGCCGCTCGCGGCACGACCGGGCCGGCAAGCTCGACATGCTTTCGGCCTACCTGCCGGCGTTCGCCACTGCGAGCAAGCGCGCTCACGGCACCGTCTACCTCGACCTGGTCGCCGGCCAGCAACATCAGCCGCGTTAGAGGCCAGCCCCACCGAGGGCAGCCCAGGGCGGGCCTTGCAGACATCGCCGCCCTGCCCAATCGTCCGGGGCCGGGAGCAGCTCTCCCGGCCGGGTCGGATGTTGGTGCGGTGGCCCATGTCATACGACGCGTGGGACGTCGCGGTGGCTGAGTCCCTGGACGCCGACCTCGCAACCCTGGACAGCCGGCTCAGCAGGGCGGCCGCCCCGCGCTACCGGTTCCGACTGCCGCCCGGGTAGCCGTCGCGACGTTGCCGAGTCGATGGCCCGGAAGGCACTTCACCGCGACCTGCGCCACCGACGTCGAACGCAGTGTGGACGGTTTCCGAGGGTGTGGACGGCCGGGTGCAAAGGACGGGTGGCGCTCCTAGCGTCCCTGCCATCCCGTCCTCCGGTGTCTCAAGGCCAGGGGGCCCTTCATCGCCTGGAGCCCTTGTGTCATGTGCCCTACCCCGCCGCCTGCTCGCCCTGCTCATCCTGGGCCTGTCCGCTTCGGCCCTGCTGGTCAGCCCAGCCGCCGCTGACGACGCGACCCGACAGGTCAGCGCGCGCCAGGAGCGCGTCGTGCTCGGCCTCATCGACGACATCTGCGGCGACACGTGGTGCGAAGGTGACGTCGCCTTCGACTTCCGCCGGTTCTCGTGCGACTCCCACGAGGGGAGCTGCGACATGACACTGCGAATCGCCCGCTATGACCGCGACCCGCTGGTCTGGCACTGGCGGACCCGCGAGGTGCATGGCTTCAGGAGCTTCGGCCAGCTGGGCGTGACCGCGCCGAGTGGACAGCAATCGCTGACACCCGCCTTCTACGCGGCCGTCAACGTGCTGATCCAGGACGTCGAGGCGTCGGTACCGGTACGCCCGACGGGGTAGCCGGGCTCAGGCTTGGTACTGGTCGTGCCGGGCGTACAGCTCGGCCCACTCCGACCCGTCGAGCTGCCGTCCCGACGCCGCAATCTCGGCCAGCTCGGCGAAGTACGCCTCCCGCGGCGCTCCGGGTGCGAACAGCAGCAGCATCGACGCCGGTTCGCCGGAATCGTTGCGGAAGGCATGCACGCCGCCGGGTGGGACGTGCAGGAAGTCCCCGGCGGCCGCGTCCACCCAGCGCCGGCCGTCGTACAGCCGCACCGTCCCGCTCAAGACATAGAACGACTCCGAGAGCGTCCGGTGGAAGTGCGCCGACGGGCCGCTCGGCGGCCCGGGCATCTCCCAGCGGTACAGCCCGAAGCTGCCCTGCGTCGACGTTCCCGTCGCCAGGTGGTGCACCGCCGCGGTGGTGCCCATCACCAGGTCTGGCGGCGCCACTGCGCTTCGCAGGACAGCACTCGCCTCGCCGGCCTCGGCCGCATAGCGCACAGGGGGATAGCTCAAGCGCCCAACCTAACCCGACTGTGTTGCTGGACTCTCTGCCCCTGAGCACCCGGGCGGCGGTGTTCAGCACGCCGTTGACGCTGTGCAAAGCCCTGGGCATTGCCGAAGGCTGGCTCGATCAGCCAGCCGTCACAGGTGTGCACCAGGGGCGGCGGAATGCCGTCGTGATCGGCGAACTGCTCTGCTCCTCTGGCGCCGACTTCTTGCGCTTCCCCGGTGTGCGCTGGATCTATCCGCTGCGGTGACCGGCGCCTGGCAGCGCGATCAAGGGTCGAGCGGCTCGAGCACGAACACCGGGATCTCCCGCTCGGTCTTGCGCTGGTACTCGGCGTACGGCGGGAACGCCGCGACGCCGCGGTCCCACCACTGCCGTCGCTCCTCCCCCTGCACCTCGCGGGCCTGCATGTCCCACTTCGCGGGGCCGTCCTGCACCTCGACGTGCGGGTCGGCCCGCAGGTTGGCGTACCAGGTCGGATGGGTGGGGGCGCCACCCTGGGAGGCGACGGCGGCGTACCTGCC
>JAYVYM010000013.1:0-3150 GCA_043784245.1 Frankiales bacterium | reverse complement strand
GACAGGGGCTGCCCAGGGGGCCGCGACCACGGCGCCGATTCCGAGGGCTGCGGTCAGCCCGAGCAGTCGGGCCGTGGCACGGTCGGCGCCGCGCACGGCATCTCGGGCGCAGGACTGCCGGTCGAGCGCGTAGGCGGCAAGCAGAAAGCCACCGGTGCCTTGGACCACCAGCAGCGCAGGTGACATGTACACACGGGCCGCCTCGAGCCCGCCCAGGGCTGAGCTCCCGGCGGTGCTGAGGACGATCATGCGGACCAGAGTCAGAGCGGCTGGCCTGATGGCCTGCTGAAACGCGCGCCAGCCGCCGAACTGGGCGACGGTGCCCATAGTGCTCGTGTCCCAGGGGGCCAACCGGCGTTCACCCGAGGGCAGCAGGACGACCGCGAGCGCGGTCGCCGCGAGTTGGCCCAGCAGCAGCGCCACCAGGAAGTCCGACAGCACCAGGTGCCCCCGTCCCCGCAAGGCGGCGACCATCACCAGGGCTGCGGTGACCAGGTAGGACAGGTCGACGATCACCAGGGACCAGAATCGCAGGGTGGCCATGAGCAGCCGCCGGGCGACCTCCTCCAGCACGAAGGTCCCGAGCGCCAGAGCAAAGAGCACGGCCTGCTGCACCGTCAAGAGGTGCGCACACCAGGTGCTCACGCCGCCGATCACCACCAGCCCGCCGGCGATGACGACCGTCCAGGCCTGCAGGCCGGCCCGCACCCGATCCTCGGCCCGATCATGAACTGTGAGGGTGTCGCCCACGAAGCCCGTCATCAGCGCGGTGGCGAGGACGAGGCTGCCCAGCAGGAGCGCCAAGACGCCGAAGGCGGCGGCTTCCAGGGTCCTTAAGGCGGCCACCGAGAGCAGCAAGCTCCCGAGCGCCTGCGAGAACTGCGCCGTCACCGCCCCTACGGCCGCTCGCCTGCGTGCTGCACGGCGTCCACGATGGCGGTCGTCAAGCACGCCACGAGTGAAGCATCGGGCGGCCTGCGCCGTGACCCTTCGTGGCAACCGACGTACACAGCCGCAACTGGACCGCGAGCTGGGGGCGGCGCTGCACCCCCGCAGTAGAGGCAGAGCGGCCCATTACCCTCGTCCCCATGCAGTCCTGGCCCTCGGTCCCGGTCCCCGTCCTGCCCGGAAGACCTGGTCCGCTGCACCTCACCGACGCGGCCCGCGGGCTCGTCGCGGTCGCGCCCGAGGGCGTCGCGCGGCTCTACGTCTGCGGCATCACGCCGTACGACGCCACCCATCTCGGGCACGCCGCGACCTACCTGGCCTTCGACACGCTGGTGCGGGTGTGGCTCGACGCGGGGCTCGAGGTCGACTACGTCCAGAACGTCACCGACATCGACGACCCGCTGCTGGAGCGGGCCGCTCGCGACGGCGAGGACTGGACGGTGGTGGCGGCGCGGGAGACGGCGCTGTTCCGCGAGGACATGGCTGCGCTGCGGGTGCTGCCCCCGACGCACCTGGTCGGCGCGGTCGAGGCGATGGGTGAGATCTCCGCGATGGTGCAGCGCCTGCTCGACGCTGGCGCGGCGTACCGGGTCGACGAGGACGTGTACTTCCCGGTGTCGAGCGCGGCGCACTTCGGCGAGGTGGCCGGCTTCCCGCTCGAGGTGATGCTGCGGCTGGCTGGCGAGCGAGGCGGTGACCCGGAGCGGCTGGGCAAGAAGGACCCGCTCGACCCGCTGCTGTGGCGTGCGGAGCGGCCGGGCGAGCCGGCGTGGGACTCCTCGCTCGGTCGCGGCCGGCCGGGGTGGCATGTCGAGTGCACCGCGATCGCCATGAACCGGCTCGGACCGCAGCTCGATGTCCAGGGCGGTGGATCGGACCTGGCCTTCCCGCACCACGAGATGTCGGCGGCACACGCCGAGGTCGCGACCGGGGCCTGGCCGTACGCCACGGCGTCGGTGCACGCCGGGATGATCGGGCTGGCCGGCGAGAAGATGAGCAAGTCGCGCGGCAATCTGGTCTTCGTGTCGGAGCTCCGGCGGACCGGCATCGACCCCGGCGCGCTGCGGCTCGCCCTGCTGTCCCAGCATTACCGCGCCGACCGCGAGTGGACCGACGCCATGCTGCGCGAGGGGGAGGGCCGGCTCGCGCACTGGCGCGAGGGCGTCCGGCGCCGTGCTGCGCCGTCCGGGACGGCTGTGCTCGCGCAGGTCCGCACGGCCCTCGCCGACGACCTCGACGCGCCGGTCGCGCTGGCTGCTGTCGATGCCTGGGCCTTGGCTCCCGGCGACGACCCGGCGGCTCCCGGGCTGGTGCGGGACGTCGTGGACGCGCTGCTCGGGGTGGCTCTGGTCTGACCGTCCGTCAGGCCGGCGGGTCGCCCTCGCCGCGACGCAGGTAGCGCTCGAACTCCTTCGCGATGGCCTCGCCGGAGGCCTCCGGCAGGTCGGTCGCTGGTTCGCGCTCCTCGAGCGCCGCGACGTACTCCGCGATGTCGCTGTCCTCGGCGGCGAGCTCGTCCACCGAGCGTTCCCACGCCCGAGCTCTGTCCGGCAGGTCACCGAGCGGCACCGGGATGTCGAGCAGGTCCTCGACCCTGCGCAGCAACGCGATGGTCGCCTTCGGGCACGGCGGCGCCGAGACGTAGTGCGGCACGGCCGCCCAGAACGACAGGGCGGGGACACCGCTGACGGCGCACGCGTCCTGGAACACCCCCACGATCCCGGTGGGCCCCTCGTAGCGGCTGCGCTCCAACCCGAGCGCCGTCGCGGTGTCCGGATCGGACGCCGTGCCGTTCACCGGCACCGGTCGGGTGTGTGGGCTGTCGGCGAGCAGGGCGCCGAGAGTCACGACCGTACGCACCCCGAGCTGGGCGGTCACGGCGAGCAGCTCCTGGCAGAAGCCGCGCCAGCGCATGTTGGGCTCGAGGCCTCGTACGAGAACGACGTCGCGGGTCGCCCCGGGCGGGCGGCACACCGAGAACCGCGTCGTCGGCCAGGTGATGTGCCGGGTCGTGCCGTCGACGAGCGACACGGTGGGCCGGTTGACCTGGAAGTCGTAGTAGTCGTCCGGGTCCACCTCGACGACCGCCCGCGCCCGCCAGACGTCCTCCAGGTGCTCGACCGCGCCGGTGGCCGCGTCGCCGGCGTCGTTCCAGCCCTCGAAGGCGGCGACCAGGACCGGATCGTGCAGCGGTGCCAGGCC
>JAYVYM010000012.1:0-5231 GCA_043784245.1 Frankiales bacterium | reverse complement strand
CTGTTCACCGACCTGCAGCACGCACATGGTGTGCAGACCCGGCTCGGCCACGGCGTGGAGCGAGTCACCGGTCGGCAGGGCGACCTCCAGGTCGTGCTGACCGACGGCGAGACACTGCGCGCGTCGACCGTGGTCGTCGCGATCGGTGCCGTCCCCAACGACCGCTGGCTCACCGGGTCCGGGCTGCTCATCGACGACGGAGTCGTGTGCGACGCCGCCGGCCTGGCGCTGGGGGCGACAGCCGTCCACGCGGTCGGCGACGTGGCGCGCTGGGACAACCCCCGCCGGGGGCGGGCGGTGCGCGTCGAGCACTGGACCAGCGCCGGTGCCCAGGCCGTGCACGTCGCACACCGGCTCACGCACCCTGACGACACGGCGCCGGAGCTCCCGGTGGAGTACGTCTGGACCAACCAGCACGACTGGCAGGCGCAGGTCGTGGGGGTGCCGATGGACGGCGACCGGCACGTCGTGATCGGTGACCCGACCGGCAGCCCCGCGCGCTTCGGGGTGGCGTACGCCGACGGCGACCGGCTGTGCGGGGCGCTGCTCGTCAACTGGCCCAAGGGGATGCTGCTGGCCCGGCGGCTGCTGACCGCCGGCGAGGCCTTCCCTGCCGCCGTCGACCGGCTGCTGGCCATCCGCCGGTGACGGCTCCGGAGCCCACCCGGCCGCCGCCGGAAGGAGCCGTGAGCGGCCAGGACTTCGACGCCCTGCCACTGGACGTGCTGGCTCGCAGGCGCAGTGTCAAGTGGACCCGCTATCCCCCCGACGTGCTGCCGCTCTGGGTGGCGGAGCTGGACGTGCCGCTGGCCGAGCCGGTGACCCGCGTCCTGCTGGACGCCGTCCGCGCGGGCGACACGGGCTATGCGACGCCGGGGGTGCTGCGCGGCGCGTTCGCCGGCTTCGCCGCCCGGCGATGGTCCTGGCAGGTCGACCCGGAGCGGTGCTGGCCGGTGGCCGACGTGATGGTCGGTGTCGGCGAGGCGCTGGGCGTCCTCACCTCCCCCGGTGACGGCGTCGTGATCTGCCCACCCGTCTACCACCCGTTTGCCGCCGTCATCCCTGAGCGGGGTCGCACCACGGTGCCCGTGCCGCTGCTCCACGACGGCGCCCTGGACCTCGACGGCATCGCTACTGCCCTCGCTGCCGGCGCGCGGGCGGTCCTGCTGTGCAGCCCGCACAACCCGACCGGCCGGGTCTGGTCAGCGCCCGAGCTCGACGCGCTCGACACGGTCGCGCGCACGTACGACGCCGTGGTCGTCAGCGACGAGATCCACGCGCCGCTGACCCTGCCCGGCGCCACCTTCACCCCCTATCTGCGCGGCGGGGACCGTGCCGCCGTCGCCGTCGTCAGCGCCTCCAAGGCCTTCAACCTCGCTGGCCTCAAGGCTGCGCTGGTCGTCGCCGGCTCCGAGCGGGTGCAGGCCCGGCTCGCGACCCTGCCGGTCGAGGTGGCCTACCGGACGGGGCATCTCGGCGTGCTGGCGAGCACCGCGGCGTACGACGAGGGCGACGACTGGCTCGACGCGCTGTTGCTGCACCTCAACCGCAACCGCGACCTGGTCGGCGAATTGCTGGCGCAGCACCTGCCGCAGGTGCGCTGGACGCCACCGGAGGCGTCATACCTGGCCTGGCTGGACTGTCGTGCACTCGGCGAGGACCCGGCCGGGCTGTTCCTGGCCCGCGGCCGGGTCGCGCTGGTCGACGGGGCGGAGTACGGCGAGCCCGGTCGGGGATTCGTCCGGCTGAACTCCGGCACCACCCGCGCCATCTTGCAGGAGGCGGTACGGCGGCTGGCTCAGGCGGTGGGCGCCCCGGGGCCGACGAGCTAGTCCTGCCGTCCACCGTGCGGCGCGAACCCCTGGACCTGCTTGCCGGGCAGGCGCAGGATGCTGGGAGTCCGAGGAGGTCCTCATGGTCCATGCCTGCGCCTGCTGCCGACTCCGGTTCGTCAGCACCGGCGAGCTCGCCGACCACGTCCACGCCGAGCACGACGAGCATCGGCCGTTCGAGGAGGGCACGGTCACGGTCACCCGACGGCGGTTCCCAGCGCTTCAGCCGACGGGTGCCAAGCCGCGTTCGTAGCGGCCGAGCCCAACGGCCCCGCCCAGGGCGAGGACGAAGCCGGCCACGGCCAACGTCAGGAAGCCCTCACGCACCCGGTCGCCGAGCAGCAGCACACCGACCAGCGCCGGCACGCCCGTCTGCGTGATGACCAGCGCGGCCGTCGTGGTGGTGACCGAGCCGCGCTGCATAGCGGCGGAGTACAGCAGGAACGCCGTGGCGCCGGCGAGCGGGAGCACGTACGCCAGCGGCGAGCCGAGCAGCGCGGCGCCGTACGGCGGGAGCAGCCGGGCGGACACGGCCACCACGCCGAAGCCGGTACCGGCGAGCAGGCCGAGCAGGACCGCCCCGGCGGCGCCTCGTACCCGCGCGGCGAACCACGCCGCAAGCACCACGAGGCCGAGGGCGCCAAGCAGCAGCAGCGCTGCGCGCGGGCCGCCCGGGGCGGCCTGCCCGGTCGTCGCGGACGGCCCGAGCATCGTCAGCCCGAGGACGACCAGAGCGACGGCGAACCACTGGGCGCGCGCCAGCGACGCGCCGGTCACCCGTACCGACAGCACGGCCGTCACCGCGACGCTGCCCGCGATGATGGCCTGTACGAGGAACAGCGGCAGCGACTGCAGCGCGGTGATGTGCAGGGCGAAGCCGAGCCCGTTCAGGGCCAGCGACGCGAGGAACACCGGCTGGCGTGCCAGCTGGAGCAGCAGCCGCGGGTCCAGGCCGGGACGCCGCTCGATGCGCCCGGTGGCGACGGCCTGCAGCACGGCCGCGAGCCCGAAGCAGGTCATCGCCCCGAGCGCGAGCAGGATGGCGAGCTGGCTCACCGCGCACTTTCATAGGTGATCGGCTTCGGCAACGGTCGCTCGCGGCGGCCCTGACGGCGCTTGACCTCCAGGTACAGGCTCAAGGCGTTGTAGTAGACGATGTACGCCAGCGAGAGGGCGACCACCACGGGGTTCGGGTGCGGCAGCTCGGCCACGATCAGGGCGTACGTCACGAGCCACAACCCCGACAGCACCAAAGTCGGGATGCGGAGCACGAGCATCCGCGACGGGTACACGTACCCGATGGGCACCAGCACCAGCAGCGCACAGACCACGATGATCGTTGAGACAACGATCGGACCGAGGTCGAGCGCGATCGCGTAGAACGCGACGACGTTCCAGTAGCTGGGAAAGCCGAGGAAGAAGTGGTCGTCGGTCTTGGCGTCGACCCGGCAGAACTGGTAGCTCGAGGCCACCAGCGGCAGCACGGCCACGACGGTCCCGGCGGCGCCACCGGGCAGGTAGCCGCCCTGCAGCAGCAGCACGACCGGGGCGAAGACGTAGGTGAGGTAGTCGACGATGTTGTCGAGCAACGCACCGTCGAACCACGGCAGCCGCTCCTTCACCTCGAAGCGGCGGGCCAGCATGCCGTCCGTGCCGTCGATGAACAGCGCGGCCAACCCCAGCCAGAGCGCCCGCGCGATGTCGCCCTGCACGGCTGCCAGCACGATCAACAGGGCCAAGATCGCCCCCGTCGCGGTGTAGCCGTGCACGACCCAGGCGCGCAGCCCGGACCACGACCAGGTGGAAGTCAATCGGGGAACTGTCAACTCGGTCGTCGGTCCTCGGGACGGGCGGGTCCGGGCGGGTCGCCGGCCCCCCACTGTGCCTCAGCGTCCGCGGCGGCGCGGGCTGCTGCCGGCGCGCTGCGGGCGCCAGCCCGTCGGTGCTGCGAGCAGCCGGGAGCTTCAGCACGGTCACCAGATGCCGACATACCGGAACGGCAACGACGTATCCAAAGGGCTCTTTCCCGGCTCTGACCTCTGACAGCCTGTCCATCGAGCGCACGTCCCACGACCACCCGGAGCTCCCGTGTCCACCCCTCACGTTCTGCTGGCCCGCCGCCTGACCGCGGGCCTGTGTCTGTTCGCCCTGCCCCTGGGCGCCGCCGTCGGTTGCGGCCAGGCCGCAGCGGCCAAGAAGCAGGACGTCGGCAGCGCGCTGCAGAAGGCCTCGGCCAACCTGCGGGCCAGCGGCTCCACCTCCGTG
The DNA here is from genome assembly GCA_043784245.1 of Frankiales bacterium. Classification (GTDB taxonomy): domain Bacteria; phylum Actinomycetota; class Actinomycetes; order Mycobacteriales; family SCTD01; genus JAYVYM01. The sequence continues at coordinate 1,134 of JAYVYM010000012.1, read as the reverse complement.
ACGATCCGTCTCGATGACGCCTCCGGCGCCCTCAAGAAGGCCTCGACCGCCGGCGCCGATGCGCTCAAGCCGGCGCAGGCCGATCTGCTGACGGGCGGCACGATCTCGATCACGATCGACCCGGCGGCCGGCAAGACGTTGCAGGATGTGCAGAACGCCGACCCGAAGCTGCCGACCGCCGAGCAGCTCAAGCTGGCCAACGTCGCCTTCTCGGTGCAGGCCGACGGCGGTGACGTGGCGCAGCTCCGCATCGTCGCCGGCGACCTGTACGTCAACGTCGGTCTCCAGAAGATCAGCGACATCGCCAAGCTGGCCGGCTCGTCGACCGATGTGGGGGCGCAGCTCGACGACCTCGCAGCCTCCGCGCCGGAACAGTTCCAGCCGCTCGTCACCGATGTCAGGGCCGGTAAGTGGATCAAGTTGCCCCTTGCGGAGTATGCCGATCAGCTCAAGGCCCTGGGCAACCGTGCGGCGCCGAGCCCCTCGGCCGCTGTGGACACACAAAAGCTCGATGCTGACCTGCTGGCGGCAGTGCAGCCGTTCGTGTCGGTCAGTGATGCTTCCGGCAACGGGACCGAGCGGGTGCTCGACGTCAAGGTGCAGGCCAGGCAGGCGCTCAAGGCGGTGCTCTCCACGGTCAAGGCGATACAGCCGGCACTGGCTGACCCGGGCCCGGCCCAGGCCGCCGCGATCGACAAGATCGCTGACGGCACTCTCAACGGCCAGGTGTTCCTTGATGATGATCACCTGAAGAAGATCACTCTCGACCTGCAGTCGGCCGTCCGGCTGGTCCCGCCCGGCGCGACGCCCGCGCCCGATCTCACCGGCAGCCTGCTGACGATCGACGTCAACGACGCCGCAGGCGAGGTGACGGTGCCCAAGGACGTCTCCCCCGTCGACGTCGGTGCGCTGGTGAAGCAGCTGCTCGGAACCTTCGGCGGCGCGCGCGGGAGCTCGGTCCCGAGCTGACCGGGGCGCCCGAACGACCGCGCTTACCCCCCGCAACCGGTTCGACGACCCGGCCGCTGCACGCGGTAGGCGTAGCTACAACCCCGAGCCACCAATCGCCCATCACCTAGAAGTTCCCTGCGATAAACGTCACCGCAGCATAAGACAGAATGATCAAAATCAACC
>JAYVYM010000011.1:0-6984 GCA_043784245.1 Frankiales bacterium | reverse complement strand
GCACGGGGGTGACCCGGCCGGCCAGCACCCCGGCGGCGTCGGACAGCAACCCCGGGGCGGGCCCGACGGACAGGACGGGCGTGCCGCGCGCACCGGTCTCCAGCAGCAGCGCCACCGTGGCGGGGTCCGGCGCCCCGAGCACCAGCACGGCGTCGGCGGCCGGCAGGAGACGCTCGCGGACCGTCAGCCCGGCTCGCCGCAGCGCGTCGAGCAGCGGCGCTGCGTAGGAACCGACGGGGACAAGGTCAGAACTGGCTGGGCCGACGCCCGTCACGAGGCTCACGATGGTCATGGGCGGCAAGGCTAGGCGGGCCGGACCGCTGCCGCAGGCGCGGGCCCCGGGGGTGCGCGGGCGCGGGGCCTGAGCGCGGCCTGCCTGAGCGCGGCAGAGCAGCCGCGCACCAGCCGCGCACCAGCCGCCTCGGCGTGTCGGACCCGCCGCCTACCGTCCCACCCGTATCGTGTCCCACTTCCGTCACACTTGTCACAACGGTCACACTCCGCGTACGGTCCGACACACGTCATGCCGTCGACCGTCGGGAACCCCCATGCCTTCCACGCCCCCCACGCCATCAATGCGGCCGGGTACGCGCTCCTGCCGCGGTGCGCTCGGCGCCCTGCTCGCCCTCGCCGTGGTCTCCACGGCCGCCGCACCCGGGATGATCCAGATCTCCCGGGGCGACACGTTGTCGGAGCTCGCGCGGCAGAACGGCACGACTGTGGCCGCGCTGCAAGCCGCGAACAGCCTGGACAGCAGTGACCGGATCTTCGCTGGGCAGACCCTGGTGCTGCCGTCGTCGGGGCCAGCCACGACGAGCGCCACCACGACCGAGCGCACCGTCGTCGTGGCGCCGGGCGAGAACGCCACCGTCATCGCCCAGCGCTACGGCACCAGCGTCAACGCCGTCCTGGCCCGCAACGGCCTCACGGCCACCTCCCTGGTCCAGCCCGGCCAGCAGCTGATCGTGCCGGTGACCGTGCGCACGGTGCTCGGTGCCAGCGCCCCGACCACGGCCAGCAGCGTGGCCACCGGCACCGTCTCGGCCTCCGCCGCCCAGCACCGGGCCACGCTGAGCACCCGCCCGGTTCCCAGCCCGACCGCGGTGCGCGCGCTGGTCGCCGCGACGGCTCGCCGGTACGGGGTGGACCCGTCCTTCGCGCTGTCCGTCGCCTTCCAGGAGAGCGGCTTCCAGCAGCGCGTCGTGTCCGGTGTGGACGCCATCGGCGTCATGCAGGTGCTGCCCAGCACCGGTGCCGGGCTGTCGGCGCAGGCCGGCCGCACGCTGGACCTGCTGCGCACGGAGGACAACGTCACCGCCGGCGTGCTGCTGCTCGGCCAGCTGCTGCAGTCGACCGGCTCGGAGCACGGTGCGCTGGCCGGCTACTACCAGGGGGCCGGCTCGATCGCGCGGCAGGGCCTGCTGCCGCAGACCTTCGCGTACATGGCGAGCATCGACGCGCTACGGCCCCGCTTCCACAACGGCTGACCGCGCGCCGGGCGGGCCGCCGGCCTGGTTCGCCGTACAGTAAGCGGCCGTGGTAACTCCCGTGCAGGCTGACGACCCGCTGGTCGGGCGCCTGCTCGACGGACGCTATCGGCTGACCGGGCTGCTGGCCCGCGGCGGCATGGCGACGGTGTACCGGGCCCTGGACGAGCGCCTGGAGCGGCCGGTCGCCGTCAAGGTCATGCACCGCGGGCTCGCCGACGACCCGGACTTCGTCGCCCGCTTCACCCGTGAGGCGCGCTCGGCCGCGCGGCTGTCGGCCCCGGAGGTCGTGGCGGTCTATGACCAGGGTCGCGACGAGCAGACCGGGGCGGCCTACCTGGTCATGGAGCACGTGGAGGGCCGCGACCTGCGGGCACTGCTGCGCGACCGCGGCGTGCTGTCGCCCGCCCGGGCGCTCTCGCTGCTCGAGCCGGTCCTGCGGGCGCTGGCCGCGGCGCACCGGGCGGGGATCGTGCATCGCGACGTCAAGCCCGAGAACGTCCTGCTCGGTGACGACGGCCGGGTCAAGGTCGCCGACTTCGGCCTCGCGCGAGCCGTGCAGACCAGTGAGCTGACGTCCACGACGGGCCTGCTGATCGGCACTGTCGCCTACCTCGCTCCCGAGCAGATCGAGCGCGGCACCGCCGACGCCCGCACCGACGTCTACGCCGCGGGCGTCGTGCTGTGGGAGGCGCTCACCGGCGCCCCGCCGTACGCCGCCGACACCCCGATGCAGGTGGCCTACCGGCATGTGCACGAGGACGTACCTGCGCCCTCCACGGTTGTCGGTGGCATCCCGCCCGCACTCGACGACCTCGTCGTTCGCGCGACCCGGCGGGACCCGGCGCTGCGCCCACCGGACGCGGGCGCCTTCCTCGCCGAGGTGCGGGCGCTGCGCACCCAGCTCGCAGCCGAGCCGCTCGACACCGTGACCCCGCCGGCCACTGCTCGGCACGACACGCTGGTCGTACCGCGCCCGGCTGCGCCCCACGAGGCCGACCCGGTCGATCACGCGCCCCCCGGACCTGCCCACCGCCGGCGGCTCGGGATGGTCGGCGGCCTGGTCGTGCTGGTCTTCCTGGCCCTGCTGGCGGCCGGCGGCGGCTGGTACCTCGGCGCCGGCCGGTTCACCCGGGCCCCCGCCGTGCTGGCCCTCACCCAGGCCGACGCCACGGCCCGGCTGCGCGCCGTCGGGCTCGGCGCGGCCCTGCAGCCCGAGCGGTTCGACGAGACCATCCCGGCCGGGCAGGTGCTCGCCCAGGCTCCGGACCCGGGCGGCCGGGTCCGCAAGGGGAGCGCCGTCGCGCTCGTGGTGAGCCGAGGGCCGGACCGTCGCGTCGTGCCCGCCTCCGTGGTCGGTGCGACCCAGCAGGCGGCGACCAGCGCGCTGACCGATCTCGGCCTGCGGGCAGGCGCGGTCACCCAGGAGTTCGCCGCCGCGGCGGTCGGCACGGTGCTGCGTACCGATCCCACGCCCGGCACGTCGCTGCGGCCGGACACCGCCGTCGCCCTGGTGGTCAGCAAGGGCGTCGAGCCGCTGCCCATCCCGGATGTCCGCAAGCGGCCGCAGGCCCAGGCGCAGGCGCAGCTCCAGGCCGCCGGGTTCTCCACGACCGTCCAGCAGGCGTTCGACGAGCAGGTGCCGGCCGGCACGGTCCTGGACCAGTCGCCGCAGGGCATCGCAGGGCGCGGCGCCACCGTCACGCTGACCGTCAGCAAGGGCCCTGATCTGCAGGTCGTCCCGCAGTTGTTGAACACCAGCCGGACCGACGCGGAGGCCCAGCTCAGCGCCCTCGGGCTGACGACCCAGGTGATCCTGCTGCCGGCCGGGCCGGGCACCGTGCGCCGGATCGACCCCGGCGCCGGCACTCGGGTCCGCAAGGGCACTTCCGTGACGCTGTTCGTGTTCTGACACCCTTGCGCCGTGCCGCCCCGCAAGCCCTCCCCGGTGGGCTCCCACGTCCCGGTGGGCGGCGGGCTGACCAAGGGGCTGGCGTACGCCCGCGAGATCGGCGCCGGCGCCGTGCAGGTGTTCGTGTCCAACCCGCGCGGCTGGGCACCGAGCGCCGGTGACCCCGCTCAGGACCAGGCCTTCCGTGAGGGCTGCACCAGCAGCGGGATCCCGGCGTACGTCCATGCGCCCTACCTGGTCAACTTCGGCTCACCGACCGAGGTGACCAGGCGGCGCAGCGTCGACGCGGTACGGCACGCGATGACCCGCGGCGCGGCGATCGGCGCCCGCGGCGTGGTGGTGCACGCCGGCAGTGCGGTGGCCGGCGCGCACCGCGACGAGGCGATGCGGCAGCTGCGCGAGCTGCTGATGCCGCTGCTCGACGGCCTGCCCGACGGGGCACCGCGGCTGCTCGTCGAGCCGACGGCCGGCGGCGGGCAGGCGCTGGCCGCGACCGTCCAGGACCTCGGCCCGTGGTTCGCCCAACTCGATGATCACCCTGCGCTCGGAGTGTGTCTGGACACCTGCCACGCCTTCGCGGCCGGGCACGACCTGGCCTCCCCCGGCGGTATGAAGCGCACCCTCGACGCCCTCGTCAAGACCGTCGGCCGCGGCCGCCTGGCCCTGGTGCACGCCAACGACTCCAGGGACCCGCTGGGATCCACCCGCGACCGCCACGAGGCGATCGGCGAGGGCCGCATCGGCAAGGACCCGTTCGCCGAGCTGTTCCGGCACCCGGCGACCCGCGGCGTCCCGGTGGTCGTCGAGACCCCCGGCGACGCGGCCAGCCACCGCCGCGACCTCGAGCTGCTGCGCAGCCTGCGCGACGCGTGAGGACCCGCACAGCGCCGGTGCTGGCCCTGCTGGCCGTGACCGCCGTCTGGGGCTCGACGTTCATCGTGGTCAAGGACGCCATCGGCCGGCTGCCGGTGACCGACTTCCTCACCTGGCGCTTCGGGCTCGCGAGCCTGGCCATGCTGGCGCTGCGCCCGCGCGCTGTGTTGGCCCTGCCGCCTGCCGGGCTGCGCGCCGGGGTGCTGCTCGGCACCGCCCTCGGCGCCGGCTACCTGCTGCAGACGCTCGGTCTGCAGACCACGCCGGCCGCCGTCAGCGGCTTCCTCACCGGCTTGTTCGTGGTCTTCACCCCGCTCTGCGCCGCCGTGCTGCTGCGCACGCGGCCACCCAGGCTCGCCTGGGTGGCCGTCGGAGTCGCGGCTCTCGGCCTGGGCCTGCTGTCGCTGCGCGGACCCTCCTCAGCCACCGGCCCGCTCGGCGCCGCTTGGGCGGCTCTCGGCTCGATCGGCGCCGGCGAGCTGCTCACCGTCGGCTGCGCCGCGGCTTTCGCCCTGCACATCGTCGGGCTGGGCCGCTGGGCGTCGTCCTACGACGCGTTTGCACTCGCGGTGCCCCAGCTGCTCACCACAACGGTGCTGTGCGCCGTCGTGGCCGTGCCCGGTGGCCTGGCCATGCCGCCCGATGCCGGCGTGTGGGGCGCACTGGCGCTGACGGCACTGGCCGGCACCGCGCTGGCTTTCGTCGTACAGACCTGGGCGCAGGCCCATCTCACACCGACCCGTACTGCCGTCGTCATGACGATGGAGCCGGTCTTCTCGCTGGGCTTCGCCGTCGCGTTGGCCGGCGAGGTGCTCACCGGCCGCACGCTCGCGGGCGCCGCCCTGGTGCTGGTCGCGATGCTGCTCACCGAGCTCGGCCCCCGGCACGGCGCGGAGGGCAAGGCTCCCCGGCTGGAGGTGTGAGCGCCTGGGCTCAGTCGGCACCGTCGGCGGCGGCCTCCTGGTAGGAGTAGCGCTGCTCCTGCCAGGGATCAGCCCGGTTGTGGTAGCCGCGTTCCTCCCAGAACCCACGCCGGTCCTCGGTCAGGTACTCCACGCCGCGCGCCCACTTCGGTCCCTTCCACGCGTAGAGGTGCGGTACGACGAGCCGTAGCGGTGCACCGTGGTCGCGGCTGATCGGCTCCCCGTTGCGGTGCGTGACGAACAGCGCCCGCTCGGAGGCGAAGTCCGCCAGCCGCAGGTTGGCGCTGTAGCCGTACTCCGCCCACACCAGCACGTGGGTCACCTCCGGAGCCGGCGGCGCGAGCTCCAGGAAGGTCGCGGTCCCGATGCCTCGCCACGCGTTGTCGAACACCGAGAACTTCGTGACGCAGTGGAAGTCGGCGTGGACGCCGGTACGTGGCAGGTGGCCGACCTCCGGCCACGTCCACCGGCGTTCGGCACCGCCGGCAGTGCTCCCGAAGACCCGGAAGTCCCAGGTGTCGGGCTTGAACGCCGGCACCGGGCCGTAGTGCAGCACCGGCCAGCCGCGCGGGACGTACTGCCCCGGCGGCAGCCGGTCGCCCAGCCCGTCGGCGCGCCTACTGGCCCCAAAACGGTCCAACGGCGTCGTCACGCGACCATGGTGCCTCCGGGTCCGGGCAGCGCCGGAGCCGGGGGCCCCGTGTACGGTCGGCAGCCCCGGACCTCCGGTCGGCCCCGCCCCGGGCCTCACGCCCGGGGCTCTTGACGTTCCGGAGATCCTCCACATGGTCGTCGTCATGAGCCCCGGCGCCGCTGCCGAGCAGATCGACGCCGTGGTCGCCCGCGTCGAGTCCGCGGGCGGCTCGGCGTTCGTCAGCCGCGGCGTCCAGCGGACCATCGTCGGCCTGGTCGGTGACGTCGTCGCCTTCCAGGGGCTCAACCTGCGCGCCATGCCCGGCGTCGGCGAGGTGGTCCGGGTCAGCAAGCCGTACAAGCTGGTCAGCCGCGAGAACCACCCGTCGTCCTCGGTGGTCGAGGTCGGCGGCGTACCGATCGGTCCCGACACGTTCACGCTGATCGCCGGGCCCTGCGCTGTCGAGACGCCCGAGCAGACCCTCGCGGCCGCCCGGATGGCGCAGGCGGCCGGGGCGACGCTGCTGCGCGGCGGTGCGTACAAGCCGCGGACCAGCCCGTACGCCTTCCAGGGCCTGGGCGAGAAGGGCCTGGAGATCCTGGCGGAGGTGCGGGCGCAGACCGGGATGCCGATCGTCACCGAGGTCGTCGACCCGCGCGACGTCGAGCTGGTCGCCCGGACCGCCGACATGCTGCAGGTCGGCACCCGCAACATGGCGAACTTCGCGCTGCTGCAGGCCGTCGGCGGCGCGGGCCGGCCGGTGATGCTCAAACGCGGGATGACCGCGACGTACGAGGAGTGGCTGATGGCGGCGGAGTACATCGCGCAGCGCGGCAACCTGGACATCGTGCTCTGTGAGCGCGGGATCCGTACGTTCGAGACCGGCACCCGCAACACCCTGGACATCTCCGCGGTGCCGGTGCTGCACGGGCTGTCGCACCTGCCGGTCGTCATCGACCCGTCGCACTCGGGCGGCAAGCGCGACCTGGTCGTCCCGCTGACCAGGGCAGCGATCGCAGTCGGCGCCGACGCCGTCATCGTGGACGTCCACCCCGACCCGACCGCCGCCCTGTGCGACGGCCCGCAGGCGCTCTACGGCGAGGACCTCGACGCGCTGGCCGCTGCCTGCCGCGACCTACCCCCGGTCGTCGGCCG
>JAYVYM010000010.1:0-2531 GCA_043784245.1 Frankiales bacterium | reverse complement strand
CGCTCGACGACCGCCCCGGACAGCACGGCGACCACCTCGCCGGAGCGCGGAGCCGACGCGATGCTCAGCTGGAGCTGCCACTGCTTGCGGGGCTCATCGACCTGCTCGAGCCGGTCCAGCTGGCTCTCGATGGTCTTGACCCGGCCCGCCGCGTGCGTCGCCGCCTCGATCCGCGCGCCCTTGGCGGCGCGGTCGTTGTCGGGTGGCTTGCGCTTCGCGCGTAGGGCGCCGCGCACCGACTGCTCGCGCTGGCGCTGCGCCTGCTGCACCAGCCCGGAGCGCTTGTCGTCGTACTGCTCGTACGCGTCGCGCTGTTGCTGCCGGGCGCGGCTGCGCTCATCGAGGTAGGCCTCCCAGCCACCGCCGAACAGCCGGGCGGTACGCAGCGGCCCATCGATGTCGAGCACGCTGGTGACGGTCCGGGCCAGGAACTCGCGGTCGTGGCTGACCACGACCAGTCCCGCCGACAGCTGCATGACGAACTCCTCCAGCCGGTCCAGGCCGGCGAAGTCCAGGTCGTTGGTCGGCTCGTCGAGCAGGAACACGTCGTACCGGCTGAGCAGGACGCTGGCCAGCTGCGCGCGGGCCGCCTGCCCGCCGGACAGCGTGGTCGTCTCCGCGCGGAGCAGGTCCAGCGGCAGGCCGAGGTCGGCGCAGACCTGCTCGGCGCGCTGCTCGAGGTCTGCGCCGCCGAGGTCGAGCCAGCGGGTGAGCACTTCGTCGTAGTCCGGGCCGTCGTCGGGACCGTTGCCGTCGTCGCCGGGACGCATCGCGTCCACCCGCATGGCGTCCACCCCGGTGCCCAGCGCCTCGGTGGGCGGCGCCCCGGTGGCCAGCGCCTCGGTGGCGCTGTCGAGCGCCGCCTGCGCGGCGGCGACGCCGGTGCGGCGGCCGAACAGCGCCGCCAGCGTCTCGCCCGGCCGCCCGTCCGGCTCCTGCGGGAGCAGACCGATGTTGGCGCTGCGCGGGCTGCGGTGCACGCGGCCCGACTCGGGGACGACGCGGCCGGCCAGGGCTGCCAGCAGGGTCGACTTGCCCGCCCCGTTGGGCCCGACGACCCCGATCCGGCTGCCCGGCGCGACGGTCAGCGAGACATCCGAGAGCACGAGCGTCGGGCCGCGCACCACGGTGAGACCCGAGGCGACGACGGTGGCGGACACCGGCTCGACGCTAACCCCCGGCCCGGGCCAGCCGGCTGGGCCGTGGCGCGGTGCAATGTGCTCAACCTGCTGGGCAAGACGCCCAAAGCGCCCGATCCGAGGTGGTGGCGCGGCGGCGAAGGACCGCCCGAATGCTCGCCGCGCGGACTTTGTGTGCTTGATTGCCACATCCAACACACAATGTCCACCCTGAGGTTGCGTGCCCGAGCGTGCCCGAGCGGGCCGCGGCAGTACTTTGTGTGCTTGATTTCAAGGTTAAGCACACAATGTGCTCCGGCAACCCCTGAGGCCGGCCGTACGTGCGGCCCCGCTTCCCGACGTGCCGGCTCAGGAACGCAGCACGGTGGCGAGGTCGAAGCGCACCGGCCGCTCGAGCTGGTCGTAGGTGCAGGACGCGGCGTCGCGGTCCGGCCGCCAGCTCTTGAACTGGCTGGTGTGCCGGAACCGCGAGCCCTCCATGTGGTCGTACGCCACCTCGACGACCAGCTCGGGCCGCAGCGGGACGAAGCTCATGTCCTTGTCGCGGTTCCAGCGGCTCGGCTCCCCGCCGGGCGCCCGCTCGGAGTGCGCCTCGCCGAGCCAGGGGTGCGCCGCACCCGCCGGCAGCAGGTACGGCGCGAGCTCGTCGACCAGCTCGGCGCGGCGGGCCATCGGGAAGCTCGCCGCGACGCCGACGTGCTGCAGCCGGCCGTGGCCGTCGTGCAGCCCCAGCACGAGTGAGCCGACGACCGGCCCGCTCTTGTGCCACCGGTAGGCGCCGACCACGCAGTCCGCGGTGCGGGTGTGCTTGATCTTGAGCATCGTCCTCTTGTCGGGCTCGTACGTGCCGCCCACCGGCTTGGCGATCACGCCGTCCAGGCCGGCGCCCTCGAACAGCGTGAACCACTCCCGGGCCAGGGCAGCGTCCTCGGTCGCCGGCGTCAGATACACCGGCGGCCGGCTGCCGGCCATCGCCTGCTGGAGCAGGGCGCGGCGCTCGGCGAGTGGCCGGCCGGTCAGGTCGTCGTCGCCCAGAGCCAGCAGGTCGAACACGACCAGGCTGGCCGGCGTGGTGGTGGCGAGCATCGCCACCCGTGAGGCCGCAGGGTGCACGCGCTGCAGCAGCGCCTCGAAGTCGAGCCCCTGACCGGCCGCCACCACGATCTCCCCGTCCACGACGCAGCGGTCCGGCAGCTGTGTGCGCACGGCCTCGACGACCTCTGGGAAGTATCTGGTCAGTGGCTTCTCGTTGCGGCTGCCGAGCTCGACCTCGTCCCCGTCGCGGAACACGATGCAGCGGAAGCCATCCCACTTGGGTTCGTAGACGAAAGCACCATCCGGGACGGCCGGCACCGACTTGGCCAGCATCGGCTTGACGGGCGGCATGACGGG
>JAYVYM010000009.1:0-3287 GCA_043784245.1 Frankiales bacterium | reverse complement strand
AGCACCCCGCGGCTGGCGTAGTAGGCAACCAGTGGCGCGGTGGAGTCGGCGTAGACGGCCAGCCGGTTGGCGATCGTCTCGGCCTGGTCGTCGTCGCGTTGGAAGAGCTCACCGGCATCCAGGTCGCACAGGTCCGGTGCCGCCGGGGGGTCGAAGTCGACATGCCAGATGTGGTTGCAGGTACGACAGGTGCGCCGCCCCGACAACCGGCGGACCACCTCGTCATCGTCGACGACAAGCTCGAGCACGATGTCGAGCTTGGTACCGGATTCGCGCAGTACGTCGTCGAGCACCCCGGCCTGTGGCACCGTACGGGGAAAGCCGTCGAGCAGGAAGCCGTCGCAGGCGTCGCCCTCGCGCAGGCGCAACTTCACCATTTCGATCGTGACGTCGTCGGGGACGAGGTCGCCCCGGTCCATGAACGCCTTTGCCTGGACACCCAGGGGCGTGCCCTGGGTGACGTTGGCCCGGAAAATGTCACCCGTGGAGATCTTGGGGATCTTCGCGTCCTCGGCGAGGAACTGGGCCTGAGTGCCCTTGCCCGCGCCCGGCGGTCCGACCAGGACGAGTCGCACTACCGGCCCCCCACTAGCGGAGAAAGCCTTCGTAGTTGCGCAACATCAACTGGCTCTCGACCTGCTTCACGGTCTCCAGACCGACGCCCACGATGATCAGGACGGCCGTGCCGCCGAAGGGGATCCGGTTGGCGCCGCCGGTGAAGGAGAACAGCAGGTAGGGCAGGACCGCGACCAGACCGAGGTAGAGGGCGCCGAAGGCCGTGATCCTGGACAAGATGTAGTCGAGATACTCGGCAGTCGCGCGCCCAGGCCGGATGCCGGGCACGAAGCCACCGTACTTCTTCATGTTGTCGCTGACCTCTACCGGGTTGAACGTGATCGCGACGTAGAAGTAGGTGAAGAAGACAATCAAACCGAAGTAGCTGAAGAGGTACAGGGGGTCGCCCGAGCTGAGGAAACGGCTGATGAACTTCGTGAACGTCTCATTGCTCTGCCAGACGTTGCTCAGCAGCTGCGGAAGGTACAGCAGTGAGCTCGCGAAGATCACCGGGATGACGCCCGCCTGGTTGACCTTGAGCGGTATGTACGTCGAGGTCCCGCCGTACATCCGCCGGCCGATCTGGCGCTTGGCGTACTGCACAGGGATGCGGCGCTGGGCCTGCTCGACGAAGACCACGAGCGTGATGACGACCAGGGCCAACACGATGATCGCGGCGAGTACGAAGCCGCCGTTGTTCTGCTGCAGGATATTGGTCCCCTGGCCGGGGATGGAGCTGATGATCGAGGAGAAGATCAGCACCGACATCCCGTTGCCGACACCTCGGTCGGTCACCAGCTCGCCCAGCCACATGATCACCGCGGTGCCGGCAGTCAGCGTCAGCACGAGCACCATGATCCGGAACAGACTGTCGTCGGGGATGATCTGCCGCCGGCAGCTCGGGAACAGCCGACCCGAGCGCGCGAGCGCGATGATCCCGGTCGACTGCAGGATCGCCAGGGCGATCGTCAGGTAGCGGGTGTACTGCGTGATCTTGGCTTGCCCGGCCTGCCCCTCGCTCTTCAGCGTCTCCAGCCGGGGAATCACGACCACCAGTAGCTGCAGGATGATCGAGCTGGTGATGTAGGGCATGATGCCGAGGGCAAAAACGCTCAACTTGAGCAGGGCACCGCCACTGAACAGGTTGACCAGGCCGTACAGGCTGCTGTCCTTGACGTCGTTCAGGCAACCCTGGATGGCGACATAGGAGACGCCGGGCCCGGGGACGACCGACCCGAGCCGATAGACGCCGATCATCGCAAGCGTGAACAGGAGCTTCCTGCGCAGGTCGGGCGTCTTGAAGGCCCGGCCGAAGGCGGTGAGCACGGCTCCTCCTGGCGTCCGCCCGGTCGTCCCGGACGGGTCGACGTGCGCCAACATGGGGCCGGTGCACGGGCTGGTCGGTCTGACTCGGACGGCGGCTCAGGTAGGGGTTGGTGCCAGAGCCGGCGCGGGGACGAGCGTGGGTTCGTGGTCCGGCGACTGTAACAGGACACCGGGGGCGCTCCGGGAATACGCCGAACCGCCGGCCCTCGCTTGAGGGGCCGGCGGCCTGGAGCTACAGCTCGTGCGCCGAGCCGCCCGCCGCCGTGATCTTCTCTCGGGCGGTCGCCGAGAACTTGTGCGCCGTGAGGATCACCGTCACCGTCAGATCACCATCCCCGAGCACCTTCACGAGCTTGCCGTCGCGGACGGCGCCCGCAGCGACGAGGTCCTCGACGCCGATCGTGCCGCCGGCCGGGAACAGCACGCTGACCCGGTCGAGGTTCACGACCTGGTACTCCGTGCGGAAGCGGTTGGTGAAGCCCTTGAGCTTGGGCAGCCGCATGTGCAGCGGCATCTGACCGCCTTCGAAGGCGACGGGCACCTGATAGCGGGCCTTGGTGCCCTTGGTACCGCGGCCAGCCGTCTTGCCCTTGCTGGCCTCGCCACGACCGACCCGCGTCTTGGCTTTTCTGGCCCCGGGTGCGGGACGCAGGTGGTGCACCTTGAGGGCGGAGCCGCCTACCGGCTTGTCGCTGGCCATGACTACTCGACCTCCTCGACGGTCACGAGGTGGGTGACCGTGTTGACCATCCCGCGGATCTCGGGACGGTCCTCCTTGACGACGGTGTCGGAGATCCGCTTCAAGCCGAGCGAGCGCAACGTGTCGCGCTGGTTTTGCTTGCCGCCGATCCCGGACTTGATCTGGGTGACCTTCAATCGGGCCATCAGGCACCGACCCCGCTGCCGACCGGTGCCGCGGCGGCCGCCGCCCGGGCGCGCAGCATGGCTGCCGGTGCGACGTCCTCGATCGGGAGGCCGCGGCGGGCTGCGATCTCCTCTGGCCGAACAAGGCCCTTGAGCGCCGCGACCGTCGCGTGCACAATGTTGATCGGGTTGGATGACCCCAGCGACTTGCTCAGCACGTCGTGGATGCCGGCGCACTCCAGCACGGCTCGCACCGGGCCACCGGCGATGACGCCGGTCCCAGGGCTGGCCGGCTTGAGCAGCACAACCCCGGCGGCTGCCTCGCCCTGGATCGGGTGCGGGATGGTCGCGCCGATCCGCGGCACACGGAAGAAGTGCTTCTTGGCCTCCTCGACGCCCTTCGCGATCGCGGCGGGCACCTCCTTGGCCTTGCCGTAGCCGACGCCGACCTGTCCGTCGCCGTCACCGACGACGACCAGGGCGGTGAAGCTGAAGCGTCGACCACCCTTGACGACCTTGGCGACCCGGTTGATCGCCACGAC
>JAYVYM010000008.1:0-2824 GCA_043784245.1 Frankiales bacterium | reverse complement strand
AGCCGGCCTCCGGGTTGATGGCGTACAGCCGCCCGTCCGGGCCGAACCGCATCCAGGCGATGTCGTCGCCGACGGTCTCGACCTTCCAACCCGGCAGGGTCGGGGTCAGCATCGCCAGGTTGGTCTTGCCGCAGGCGCTCGGGAAGGCCGCCGAGACGTACTTGGGCTCCCCGGTGGGCGGGGTGAGCTTCACGATGAGCATGTGCTCGGCCATCCAGCCTTCCTCGCGCGCCATCACCGACGCGATGCGCAGCGCGAAGCACTTCTTGCCCAGCAGAGCGTTACCCCCGTACCCCGACCCGTAGGACCAGATCTCCCGGCTCTCCGGGAAGTGCACGATGTACTTGGTGTCGTTGCACGGCCAGCGCACGTCCCGCTCACCGGCCTGCAAGGGCTTGCCGACGCTGTGCACGGCCGGTACGAAGAAGCCGTCGTCGCCGATGCCCTCGAGGGCAGCGGTACCCATCCGGGTCATGATCTTCATGCTGGTGACGACGTACGGACTGTCGGTGATCTCGACGCCGTACTGGCTGATCCGGCCGCCGAGCGGACCCATGCAGAACGGGACGACGTACATCGTGCGGCCGACCATGCAGCCCGCGAACAGCGGCTGCAGGGTGGCCCGCATCTCCGCCGGGTCGATCCAGTTGTTCGTCGGGCCCGCGTCCTGCTCCAGCTCGGAGCAGATGAAGGTGCGGTCCTCGACCCGGGCGACGTCGGTGGGGTCGGAGGAGCAGTAGAAGCTGTTGGGCCGCTTGGCCGGGTCGAGCCGGATGAAGGTGCCGACGTCGACGAGCAACTGGGTGAGGCGCTGCCACTCCTCCTCGGAGCCGTCCGCCCACTCCACGCGGTCGGGCGTGGTGAGCTCGGCGACCTCCCGGACCCACGCGACAAGCCTCGCGTTGGCGGTCGGGGCCGACTCGAGGCCCGGGATGGTGGAGGTGGTCATGCTTTCCTCTCCTCGAGGGAGCCGCCCCGGCGCGAAGTGGCACGGGTCGGTTGAAGTGGAAAGATGTTACCCGCGGAGGGCTCAGTGGGCGCTGTGACCCCTCGAACCTACGGTGTCGTGAGAACGGCAGAACCCAAGGAGACCCGTGTCCAACGCGCTTGATGACCGCTCCGCCGGGAGCATGGCCGCGGCCGTCGACACCTTCGTCGAGGCAGTCGTGGAGGCTGTCAAGCCACGGCTGCGCGGCGTTCTGCACCAGGCCGCCTTCGCCGTCTCGCTGGTCACAGGCACCGCCCTGGTCAGCCTCTCCCACGGCGGGAGGGCGACGACGGCCGCTGCCGTCTACGCGGTCTCGGTCGCGCTGCTGTTCGGCACCTCGGCCGCCTATCACCGCGGGTCCTGGTCGCCACGGGCACGCTCGGTCATGGAACGGCTCGACCACTCGATGATCTTCATCCTGATCGCCGGCACCTACACGCCGTTCGCGCTGCTGCTGCTGGAAGGCACCGCCCGCTGGGTCGTGTTCGGCATCGTCTGGGGCGGCGCGACTGCCGGTATCCTGGCCCGCAACCTGCTGCCACGCTCGGGCCGCTGGCTGTTCACCGGGCTGTACCTGGGCCTGGGCTGGCTGGCCATCGGCGTGCTGCCGAGCCTGCTCCGCCGGGGTGGCCCGGTGGTGTTGGTCATGCTGCTGATGGGCGGGGTGTTCTACACCCTGGGCGCAGTGGTGTACGCGCGCCGGCGCCCCGACCCGTCGCCCCGCTGGTTCGGCTTCCACGAGGTGTTCCACGCGCTCACGCTGCTTGCCTTCGCGTCGCACTACGTCGCCGTCAGCATCGCGACGTACCGCTACAACGGGTCCTGACCCTGTGGCGGCCTGGTCGGCGCAGGTCCGCTACGCCGAGGTCGACCAGCAGGGCATCGTGTTCAACGCGCACTACCTGACCTGGGCGGACGAGGCCTGCACCGCGTGGTTCGAGGTCGTCGGGTCGACGTACGAGGCTCTGCAGGCGCGTGGCCTGGACATGCGCGTACGGGCCAGCACGCTGGAGTGGTCCGCCCCTGCCCGCGGCGGCGACCTCGTGGAGGTCGACGCGGCCTGCGAGCGGGTGGGCGGCTCCAGCTGGGTGCTGGCCCTGGTCATCCGCGTCGGCGAGCAGGTCTGCTGCACGGTGCGTACGACGTACGTGCTGGTCGACGGGGCCGGCCGGCCGGTCCGCGTCCCCGACGACCTGCGGTCGGCCTGGGCCTCCGGCTAGAGGGCCGGCCCCTGGGCCCGCACCTCGTCGACAGCCGTCATGGCCTGCCGCAGCTCGCCGAGCCACTGCTCGGTGTGCTCCCCGACCAGCCGGACGCTCCACGCCAGCGCGTCGGAGCGGCTGCGGGCCACCCCGGCCGCGACGAGCGTGTCGAGCACCTGGCGCTCGGGCTGGCGGAGCCGGGTCATCACCGGCACCGACAGCGTGGTGAACACCTGACGGGTGTTGCCGGCCTGCGCGCCCCAGGCGACCTTGCGCCCGTAGCGGTGCTCGGCCTCCCGGGCGATGGACATCCGCTCCTCGCGGGTGCTCTCGCGGAACCGGGCGATCCGCCCGGCCTCGGCCTGTGCGGTCGCCGCGGCGTCACCGGCGGCGTCGGGTGCGGACACCCGGCCGACGACGAGGATCTCGTTACGGTCGACGCTCACCTCGGGTGCACTGTCGAACCAGCCGTCGGGCAGTCGCCCGGCGAACCAGCCCTCGACCCCGTCGGTGGAGGGGGCTTCGTGCTCTTCCAGGCTGCCTCCGCCGCGCGGGCCCATCCTGAACTGCTTGTCGTACCTCATCTGCGACTCCTCTGTTGTGCTTACCTACTTACAGTGTTGCACAACGGCGA
>JAYVYM010000007.1:0-4909 GCA_043784245.1 Frankiales bacterium | reverse complement strand
ACCTCCGGGCAGTTGGCCATCATCACGACGACACGGTCACCCGGAGCGACGCCCATCTCACGAAAGCCCGCAGCGGCGCGGCTGGCCCGCGACGCAAGGCCGCCTGAGCTGTGCCAGCTGCCCTCGAAGAAGATGCTGGGGACATCGCCGAGTCGCTCGAGGACCTGCTCGGCCCGCTGCCCGAGGGTGGCCACCGTCAGGGCTGGTGCCCGGGGCGGCCCAGGCGTACGACTGCGCGGGCACCAGCCAGCACCTTGCTGTCGCCGACGGTGGCGGTCAGCGAGACAGCCACCCGACCATCCCCGAGCTTGTCCTCGACCGTCCCGACCACCAGCAGCTCGGCCCCGGTGTCGTCGTCGGGCACCACGACGGGGCGGCTGAACCGGACCCGGAAGGACTCGATGGCCCCCGGGTCGCCGGTCCAGTCGGTGACGACGCGACCTGCGACGGCCATCGTGAGCATGCCGTGGGCGATGACGTCGGGCAGCCCCACGGCCATGGCGACACGCGCATTCCAGTGGATGACATTGCTGTCGCCGCTGGCGCCTGCGTAGCGCACCAGGTCCAGGCGCTGCAGCGGGAAGGTCTGGGCCGGTAGTGCGGCGCCAACCTCGACATCGTCGTACGACAGCATGTTCACGTCCCTCTGGGCGCGGCCGTGCCGCGGCTGACCATCGTGCTGCGCAGCGTCGCCACCGCCGTCCCACCGGCTGCGGATACCTCCGTGACGGTCGTGATCAGCTCGTTGCGGCCGGCGTCCCGGATCTCGTCGATGCGCTGCACGCTGGTGAGGACGTCCCCGGCCACGACCGGGCGGTGCAGCTCGAAGGTCTGCTCGCCGTGCACGACCAGCGAGTAGTCCAGGCCCAGCCCGGGGTCCGCGACCGGGCCGTCCTTGGCGAAGCGGAAGTTGAGCACTGTGAGGAAGGTGGGCGGCGCGATCACGTCGGGGTGCCCGAGCGCCCGGGCGGCTTCGGGGTCCACATAGGCGGGGTGCAGGTCACCGATCGCCTCGGCGAACCGCCGGATGTGCTCCCGGCCGACCTCGAAGGTGCTTGAGGCGGGATATTCGCGCCCGATGTACGCCCGGTTGACCGCCACGCTGCTGCCTCCTGATCGGACCCGTCGTCAGCGGCGACCGTAGCCCAACGGTCAGCGCGTCTCGCGGTGGTCGGTGTGCTGACGGCAGTTGGGGCAGAACTTCTTCAAGTCCATCCGGTCTGGGTCGTTGCGCCGGTTCTTCTTGGTGATGTAGTTGCGGTGCTTGCACACCTGGCAGGCCATCGTGATCTTCGGGCGGACGTCGGTGGCTGCCATCGGGGTGTGCCTGCTCTTCCTGCTGAGGACCTGCGCGAGGGTGGGGCCCACGAGACTACCCGGCGGGCCGGTGTCAGAGATTTAACGGTGACACGCAGTGACGGTGACACGGTGTAGCGGTGACCGGACTTGAACCGGTGACACAGCGATTATGAGCCGCTTGCTCTACCAGCTGAGCTACACCGCCGTGGGTCCCGGGGGACCCGCAGGCCGAGCCCCCTTACGGAATCGAACCGTAGACCTTCTCCTTACCATGGAGACGCTCTGCCGACTGAGCTAAGGGGGCGGCGAGACGTCGCAGAGACTACACGTCCAGCCGAGACCAGACCGGGGACCGGCAGCGGCCCCTGACCGGGAGAGTCAGGGGCCGAAGGCACCGCGTGGCGGGTGAAGGGTTCGAACCTTCGTAGGCTGAGCCGGCAGATTTACAGTCTGCTCCCTTTGACCACTCGGGCAACCCGCCGTGTGCGGGAGGGACAGTAGCAAGTGAGAGGGAGTGCACGCCGTGGCGGACCCGTCGTTCGACATCGTCAGCAAGGTCGATCGACAGGAGGTCGACAACGCTCTGAACCAGACGGCCAAGGAGATCGGCACCCGGTACGACTTCAAGGGCACCGGCGCGGAGATCGCCTGGTCCGGTGAGTCCGTGCTGCTGAAGGCGTCCAGCGAGGAGCGCTGCGCGGCCGTCCTCGACGTGTTCAAGGAGAAGCTCATCAAGCGGGCCATCTCGCTGAAGACCCTCGAGGCGGGTGAGCCGCAGCAGTCCGGCAAGGAGTACCGCCTCACCGCGACGGTCTCGGAGGGCATCACGCAGGACAACGCCAAGAAGGTGGCGAAGGTCATCCGTGACGAGGGCCCCAAGGGCGTCCAGCCAGCCGTGCAGGGCGACCAGCTGCGGGTGTCGGCGAAGAAGAAGGACGACCTGCAGGCGGTGATCGCGCTGCTCAAGGGCAAGGAGTTCGACTTCGCCCTGCAGTTCACGAACTACCGGTAGCCCTCGGACCGTCGTGCGGCGAGCACCTCGGCGGCCGGCTCGGCGCCGGCGTCCAGCGCCGGGGGCACCGGGACGTCGCGCACAGCGGCCCGCAGCTGCTCCCGCTCGTGCGTCAGGCCGCCCGCGTCCACCACAGCGTGCTCAGCCACGGGCGCCCAGAACAGCGCGTCGAACGGGCACACCTCGATGCAGATCCCGCAGTACATGCAGAGCCCGAAGTCGATGGCGAAACGGTCGAGCACGTGGGTGGCGCGGGGCCGCCCGCCCGGTGCGGGTGCCGGGACGACCTCGGTGTGCGACTCGATGTACAGGCACCAGTCGGGGCACTCGCGCGCGCAGAGCATGCAGGCTGTGCAGTTCTGCTCGAGCAGCGCGATGACGCCCCGACTGCGGGTGGGTACCTCGGCACCGTGCGGCGAGCCGCCCTCGACCGAACCGGTCATGGCCAACCCCCATCGGGCGGGCCCGGCCGCGGGACCCCGGGCGGCGCCAGCCGACGGCGCGTGGAAGCTGTGGCGGCCGCCTCGGCGGCGCTCTGGCCCGGCTCGACGCTCCCCGGCCAGGGCCGGACCTGCCGGCTCGCGAGTACGACGTCCTTGCGCAGCGGGTGCATCCCGAAGTCCGCGGGCAGCAGCAGCGGCGTCAGCCCGGGGTGGCCGTCGAAGGTGATACCGAACATCTCGTGCACCGACCGCTCGTGCCAGCCGGCTCCCCCGAACAGCGCGGTGAGGGTCGGCACCCGCGGGTCCTCACGCGGGCAGCCGGTGCGCAGCATCAACCCGTGCCGACCGGCGACCGACCAGAGCCGCAGCACGACGTCCAAGCCCGCCGGGCTCTGGTCGACAGCGGTGAGCACGTCGAAGGCGGTGAGCGCCAGCACCGGGTCGTCGCGGACCGCCGCGACGGCGGCCGGCCACCCGCCGCGCTCGACGTCGACGGTGGCCGTGGCGTGGGCCGACGTCGCGGGAGCGCCCAGCAGCGCCCCCGCCCGGGCGGCCACCTCGGGCGGCGTCACTGTGTCAGCCGGTCTGCCAGGGTGCGCAGCCCCTGCAGCAGGGCCTGCGGGCGTGGCGGGCAGCCGGGCACCCACACGTCGACGGGCAGCAGTTGGTCGATGCCCTTCGTCACGGCGTAGGAGTCCCAGTACGGGCCACCGGTGTTGGCGCAGGCGCCGAAAGACAGGACGGCCTTCGGTCCGACGATCCGGTCGTACAGCGCAAGCAGCGCCGGCGCCATCCGATCGGTGATCGTACCCGCGATGACCATGACCTCGACCTCCGGGCCGCCGGGCGACTCGTCGGCACCGCCGGCCTGCTCGACCGCCTGCTCGATCGTGGCCACGACCAGCTCCACGGCGCAGCAGGCGAGGCCGACGCCGTACACCGACAGCCGCAACCGGATGCCGGACCCGACGACGAGCCGGGCGTTGGTCGGCGACGGTACCGACACAGTCAGCCCGTACGCGCCAGGACGTAGTCGGCGAGCCCGACCAGCGCGTCGCGGGCCGCCCCCGCGGGCAGCCGACCGGCGACGGCGTGTGTCTCCTGGACATGCTCGGCCAGCCGTCCGCGGGCCTGCCCGACGGCCGGCGACGCGCGCAGCAGGGCCAGCGCCTCGGCGTGCTCAGCGTCGTCGGGCAGTGGCCGTACGACCAGCTCGCGCAGCCGGGCGCCCAGCGGGTCGTTGCCCTGCAGCGCGAGCAGCGCCGGCAGCGTGCGGATGCCCTCACGCAGGTCGGTACCGGGGGTCTTACCGGACTGGCCCGTGTCGCTGAGCACGTCGATCAGGTCGTCGGAGAGCTGGAAGGCCACCCCCACCACCTCGCCGTAACGCGCGAGCACCCCTACCGTCTCGGGGTCGGCCCCGGCGACGAGCGCACCGAGCCGCGCGCTGGCCGCGATCAGCGAACCGGTCTTGTCGGCGACGACCTGCAGGTGGTGCGCGACGGCGTCCTCGCCCTCGGCCGGGCCAGCCGTCTCGGCGATCTGGCCTTCGACGAGTCGGGCGAAGGTGCGGGCCTGGATCTGGACAGCCTCGGGACCCAGGTCGGCCACCACGTCGGAGGCCCGCGCAAACAGGAAGTCACCGGTCAGGATGGCGATGGTGTTGGTCCACCTGGCATTGGCGCTCGGCGCACCGCGCCGTACGACGGCCTCGTCCATGACGTCGTCGTGATACAGACTGCCGAGGTGGGTGAGCTCGACGACCAGCGCCGCCTCGACGACCTGCGGTGCGGTCGGATCGCCGAAGTGCGCGGCGAGCAACGCGAGCAGTGGCCGGAACCGCTTGCCGCCGGCTGCCGCCAGATGGCCCGCCGACGCACGGAGCAGCGGATGACCGGCGTCGGCGACCTCGCGCAGCCGTGCCTCCACGTGCGCCAGGGCGCCACGAAGCTGGCTGGACAGCGCGGGGTCGGCGCCGTCGAAGGCGTCCGGTACGTGGCGGGCGGCAGGGGAAGACGCTGCGACCGTAGCGGGGACGGTCACCGGCGTGGCCTGAGCTCGAGCGGCGTCATCTGGTGAACAGCGCAGCCTTCTGGGCCAGGTCGAGAATCGGCTGCGGGAAGACGCCCAGCACCACGGTCACCGCGAGTCCGAC
>JAYVYM010000006.1:0-6800 GCA_043784245.1 Frankiales bacterium | reverse complement strand
AGCACGTCCCAGCCCTCGGGCGCGAACCCCAGGCCGTACGTCGACGCCGCCTCGCGGTCGAACCCTCGCTCGGCCAGAAAGGCTCGGGCGGCGGCCGCGGGCGGGCTCTCAAGCTGCTCGGCGAAGAAGGTCACGGCGGCACGGTTGGCCTCCACGAGGCGGGTGCGCTGGCTGCTCTGGCGCCCCGGCGCCGCGGAGCCCTGCTCATAGGTCAGCACGATGCCGTACCGGCCGGCCAGCATCTCCACCGCCTCGACGAAGCTCAGGTGCTCCGAGTCGCGCAGGAAGGTGATGACGTCACCCGAGACCCCACAGCCGAAGCAGTGGAAGAAGCCCAGCGCCGGGTTGACGTTGAACGACGGCGACTTCTCGTCGTGGAAGGGGCACAGACCCTTCAGCCGGCCGCCGCCGGCTGGGCGCAGCTGGAGGCGCTCGCCGATGACCTCGTCGATGCGGGCCCGCTCCCGGACCAGGACAACGTCAACGTCGCGGATCCGTCCCGCCACGCCCCACCCCCGTCTGCCCTCGGACCGCCGTGGCGAGCCGGGTCCAGGACCTGCCGGGGCTCATCGTACGACCGCATGGGGGATCGCCGGGCCAGGACGGAGCAGTCCGGTCAGGTCGGTAGGAGCCGGGCGTACAGGTGGGCCGCGGAGGCGTCCGTGAGGCTGGCGACCTGATCCACGACCGCTCGCAGCCGCGCCCCGTCGTCGCCCGCGGCGGCCCACGCCTCCGCGGCGAGCGGGCCGAGCTCGTGCGGGCGCGCACACAGCTGGTCGACGAGCCCACGCACCACGTCGCGCTCGCGAGCCTGGGCCGTGTGGGCGCCGGCCCGGCTCATCACGTAGCGCGCGGCGACGGCCTTGAGCAGCGCGCACTCGGCTCGCTCGACCTGCGGGACGACCAGCCCGGCGGCGTAGCGCAGGAGCGGGCCGTCGCCGTACCGCTGGCGGGTCGCGATCTGCGCCGCGCTGCAGAACCGGCCGATCAGCTCGCTGGCGCACGCCTTCAACGCCGCGGTGCTCGCCGAGCCGCCGTCGTAGGTCCGCGGGAAGGACGTCCGCGCCAGCAGGTCGTCCAGCACCGCGCGCAGGTCGGTGGCGCTGTCGTCGCTGTAGACGAGCGCGGCGAGCGCGGCCAGCTCGTCGCGCTCCTGCGGGTCGGCGAGATCCTCGAGCCTGACGAGCCCGGCGAGAACACCGTCCTCCACGTCGTGTACGGAGTACGCCACGTCGTCTGCCCAGTCCATCACCTGCGACTCCAGGCAGCGCACCCCGTCGGGGGCGCCGTCGCGGAGCCAGCCGAAGACCGGTAGGTCGTCGTCGTACACGCCGTACTTCACGCTGTGCGGTCCGCGCGGCCAGGGGTACTTCGTCGCGGCGTCCAGGGCCGCCCGGGTCAGGTCCAGGCCGGCCCCGGGCACCTTGACCTCGAGCCGGGTGAGCACCCGCAGCGACTGCGCGTTGCCCTCGAAGCCGCCGCACGCCTGCGCCGCCTCGTCCAGCGCCGTCTCGCCGTTGTGGCCGTACGGCGGGTGGCCCAGGTCGTGGGCGAGGCAGGCGGCGTCGACCAGGTCGGGGTCGCAGCCGAGCACCGCCCCCAGCTCGCGGCCGACCTGCGCGCACTCCAGGGAGTGCGTCAAGCGGGTCCGCGGGGCCGAGGACGACGTCGCGATCGGCTCGACCACCTGCGTCTTGCCGGCCAGGCGCCGCAGCGCACCGGAGTGCAGCACCCGCGCCCGGTCGCGCTGGAAGGCGGCACGTCCGGTGCCTTCCGGGCCGCCGACTCGGCGCTCGCGATCGGCGTCGGAGTACGTCATGGGCGCGCGCGGCCCCGGGGTCATCAGGCGAGCCTAGGGCGGTGTCACGGGCGGCCGCCGCCGGTGCGAACTCGGACGGGGGCAGCTGTGGAGGGGTCGGGCAGCGGCACGGGAGGACCTTTGCGCGGTCGTCGCCCGCGGGCCGCGACGTGATGGGTCGCGCGGTCGGCCGTCACGCGATGTCCGCTACACCGCGCTGGGGCCGCCCTCGGTGCTGCGCCCGAAGACCCGGTAGTAGAGGTACGCGGCCGTCTCGCGGGCGATGTAGCGGATCTCGGTGCCGCGGGTGTGTACCGACGGGCCCTGCCGGGTGGGCGAGCTGACGGCGCGGATGCCCAGGTCGGTGGCCATCCGCCGGGACCGGAGCGAGTGCCACGGGTCGGTGACGACCACCGCGCTCCGCCAGCCCTTGGCGGTCATCGTGCGGCGCAGCGCCTGCAGGCTCTCCAGGGTGTTGCGGCCTTCACCGATGGCGACGACGTCCTTGACACCACGACCGACCAGGTAGGTCTTGCCGGAGTCGCCCTCGGTGAACCGGTCGCCCGGGGCGGCCCCGCCGACGGTGACGACCCGCGGGGCGACTCCGGCGTCGTACAGCTGCTTGGCGTGCTCGAGACGGGCTTCGAAGACCGCGCTCGGGCGGCCGTTGTACTGACTCGCGCCGAGCACGACGATCACGTCGCTCGCGGTCCGGTCGTCCTGCCGGGCGATCCACCAGATCCGGGCCGCGGTGCCGCCGACGACGGCGAGGACGGCCAGCACGAGCAGGGCGATCACCCGCCGGACGGTCCTGGACAGCAGGAGCAGCGGCACCTAGCCGGTCATCCGCGCGGCGGCGGCGGCGCGGCCGGCCTCCAGGCGGGCCACCGGAACGCGGAACGGCGAGCAGGAGACGTAGTCGAGCCCGGCGTCGTGGAAGAAGTGCACGCTGTCGGGGTCACCGCCGTGCTCGCCGCACACGCCGACCTTGAGGTCGGGCTTGGCGGCCCTACCCTCGGCCACCGACAGCCGCACCAGCCGGCCGACCCCGTCCCGGTCGATCGACTCGAACGGGCTGACCCCGAAGATGCCGAGGTCGAGGTAGCGGGAGAAGAACGAGGCCTCGACGTCGTCGCGGCTGAACCCCCAGCCCATCTGGGTCAGGTCGTTGGTGCCGAAGGAGAAGAAGTCGGCGGCCTCGGCGATCTGCCCGGAGGTCAAAGCCGCGCGCGGGATCTCGATCATGGTCCCGACGGGGGCCTGAACCCCGACGTCGGCGAGGATGCGCAGGGCCTCTTCGCGGACGACCTCGAGCTCCTGGACGGCGCCGACCAGCGGCACCATCACTTCGGGCCGCGGGTCCAGTCCCTCCTCGCGCAGCGCCTTTGCGGCCTCGGCGAGGGCGCGCACCTGCATGCCGAACAGCCCCGGGATGACCAGCCCGAGTCGTACGCCGCGCAGGCCAATCATCGGGTTGCTCTCGTGCAGCCGGCGAACGGCGTCGAGCAGGTTGTGCCGCTTGGGGTCGACGGGCTGACCTGTGGCCTCGGCCACCGCGACCTCCACCGACAGCTCGGTGATGTCGGGCAGGAACTCGTGCAGCGGCGGGTCGAGCAGGCGCACGGTGACAGGCAGGCCGTCCATCGCGCGCAGGATCCCGAGGAAGTCCTCGCGCTGCAGGGGCAGCAGCGCGTCCAGGGCCGCCCCCTGCTCGTCATGGCCGTCGGCGAGCACCAGGTCCTCGACCAGCTGGCGGCGCTCGCCCAGGAACATGTGCTCGGTGCGGCACAGCCCGATGCCCGCCGCGCCGAAACGACGCGCCCGCTCGGCGTCCTCGGCGTTGTCGGCGTTCGCGCGTACGCCGAGCCGTCGCGCCGCGTCGGCGTGGCCGACGAGCCGGTGGACGGCCTGGACGAGGTCGTCCCCTTGCTCGGGGGCGAGCTCGCCCTCGAAGTACTGCACGACGGGGCTGGGCCGCACGGGCACGGCCCCGAGGAAGACGTTGCCGCTCGTACCGTCGATGGACAGCACGTCGCCCTCGGCGACCACCGTGCCATCGGGCGAGGTGATGGTGAGCGCCTCGAGGTCGACCTCGAGGTCCTCCGCCCCGCAGACGCAGGTCTTGCCCATCCCGCGCGCGACGACGGCAGCGTGGCTGGTCTTGCCGCCACGGCTGGTGAGGATGCCCTGAGCGGCGATCATCCCGGCGAGGTCGTCCGGCGTTGTCTCGCGGCGTACCAGCACCACGTCCTCGCCGCGGGCCGCCCAGGCCACGGCGGTGTGGCTGTCGAACACGACCCGGCCGACCGCGGCGCCCGGGGAGGCGCCCATCCCCTTGCCGAGCAGGGTCTGGCCCGTCGTGGCGTCCTCGTCCGCGCCGAAGGCCGGGAACATCAGCCTGGCCAGCTGGGCGCCGGTCACCCGCTCGAGCGCCTCGTCCTGGCTGATCAGCCCCTCGTCGACCAGCTGCGTCGCGATCCGGAACGCGGCCCCCGCGGTGCGCTTGCCGACCCGGGTCTGCAGCATCCACAGCTTGCCCCGCTCAATGGTGAACTCGATGTCGCACAGGTCCCGGTAGTGCTCCTCCAGGGTGCGCATCGTGGCCATCAGCTCGGTGTACGAGGCGCTGTCGAACTGCTCCAGGTCGGCCAGCGGAACGGTGTTGCGGATGCCGGCCACGACGTCCTCGCCCTGCGCGTTCTGCAGGTAGTCGCCGTACACCCCTTGCGCCCCCGAACCAGGGTCGCGGGTGAAGGCGACGCCGGTGCCGGAGTCCATCCCCAGGTTGCCGAACACCATCGAGCAGATCGTGACTGCGGTGCCGAGGTCGGCTGGGATCCGCTCCTGACGGCGGTACAACCGGGCCCGCTCGCCGTTCCAGGAGTCGAAGACGGCCCGCGTCGCGAGGTCCATCTGCGTCCGCGGGTCTTGCGGGAACGGCTCGCCGGTGTGTGCCTGCACCAGCTCCTTGAACCTTTCGACGAGGCTACGCAGGTCGTGCTCGTCGAGCTCGAGGTCGCTGCGTACGCCCTTGCTGCGCTTGGCCTCGTCGATGGCCCGCTCGAAACCCTCGACCCCGAGCACGGTCTTGCCGAACATCTGCAGCAACCGCCGGTAGGAGTCCCAGGCGAACCGCTCGCTGCCGGCCTGCTCGGCCAGGCCCTTGACGCTCTCGTCATTCAGCCCGATGTTGAGCACGGTGTCCATCATCCCGGGCATCGAGAACTTGGCGCCGGACCGGACGCTGACGAGCAGCGGGTCGGCGGCGTCACCGAGGCGCTTGCCCATCTGCTTCTCGAGCGCCGCGAGGTGTTCGTCGACCTGGGCTGACAGCTCGTCCGGTACGTCGCCGCTGGCCAGGTAGCCCCGGCAGGCCTCCGTCGTGATGACGAAGCCGGGTGGTACCGGCAGGCCGAGGCCGGTCATCTCGGCGAGGTTGGCACCCTTGCCGCCCAGCAGGTCCTTCATGTCCCGCCCACCTTCGGCGAAGTCGTAGACCAGCTTGACCACGGGGCTCCTCGGTTCGGGACGTCCTCGGCTCGGGGCGGACGTACGTGGAGGCTAGCGGCGCCTGCGCCGGAGGATGAGGACGGTCACGATCGACGCGGCCAACATCTCGAGCCCGATGCCCCGCTCGGCCTGCAGCAGCACGTCAGAGCACGCCGTAGAGCCGGTCCCCCGCGTCGCCGAGGCCCGGCGTGATGTAGCCACGTTCGTCCAACCGCTCGTCGACGCCGGCTGTCACGACGGTGACCGGGCAGCCGGCGTCGTCGCGAAAGGCCTCGTCGACGCGCGCCAGCCCCTCCGGCGCTGCGAGCAGGCAGATCGCCGTGACGCTGCTCGCCGCCCTGCCCACCAGCAGCTCGATGGTGGCGACGAGGGTGCCGCCGGTTGCCAGCATCGGGTCCAGCACGAACACCTCACGCTGCGACAGGTCCTCCGGCAGGCGGGTGGCGTACGTCGTGGCGACCAGCGTCCCCTCGTCGCGCAGCATGCCCAGGAAGCCGACCTCCGCCATCGGCAGCAACCGCGTCATCCCGTCGAGCATCCCGAGCCCGGCGCGCAGCACCGGCACGACCAGCGGCGCCGGGCGGGCGAGCCGCACGCCGTGCGCGGTCGCTACCGGGGTCGTGACCTGGACCGGTGCGGTGCGGATGCCGCGCGTGGCCTCGTACGCCAGCAGGGTGACCAGCTCGTCGGCGAGCCGGCGGAAGGTCGGTGAGTCAGTACGCGCGTCCCGCAGGATCGTCAGCTTGTGGGCGACGAGCGGGTGGTCGACGACGAGGGTGCGCACGCTCCCACGCTAGCCAGCGCCGCCGGCCCCTCCCCTGCGCGGCCCAGCTCCTGGGCGGCGCCAAGAGGGTCACAGGGGGCCGAGGGCGTCGGTCAGGTAGCGCTCGACGGCGTCGAGGGAGATCCGCTGCTGGGTCATCTCGTCACGGGAACGGACGGTCACCGCCTGGTCCTGAAGGCTGTCGAAGTCGACGGTGACGCAGTACGGCGTACCGACCTCGTCCTGGCGCCGGTAGCGGCGGCCGATCGCCCCCGCGTCGTCGAAGTCTGTCGGGAAGCGCTTGCGCAGCGCGGCAGCGAGGGTGCGGGCCACCGGCGAGAGGTCGGCGTTGCGCGACAGCGGCAGCACAGCGGCCTTGATCGGCGCGAGCCGCGGGTCCAGCTTGAGCACCACCCGCTTGTCGACGCCACCCTTGGCATTGGGCGCCTCGTCCTCGGTGTACGCGTCGAGCAGGAACGTCAGCGCCGCGCGGTCCACGCCCGCCGCCGGCTCGATGACGTACGGCGTGTAGCGCTCCCCCGACTCCTGGTCGAAGTAGTCGAGCGCAATGCCCGACGCCTTGGAGTGCACGGTCAGGTCGTAGTCCCCACGGTTGGCGATGCCCTCCAGCTCGCCCCACTGTCCCCCGGCGAAGCCGAACCGGTACTCGATGTCGACAGTGCGCGTCGAGTAGTGCGACAGCTTCTCCTTCGGGTGCTCGTACAGCCG
>JAYVYM010000005.1:0-3125 GCA_043784245.1 Frankiales bacterium | reverse complement strand
GCGTGAGCCGGCTGGGTCGGGCCCCGTCGGGGGTCGCACTGACCCGAGCGTGACCAGGCGTCCCGAGGACGGTGGTCATGGCCATCGTCATCACTGCCTGCTCTCCGAGGACACGTTCCGCCGACGACCGATGCTCGATCAGTACGTTTTGGCTTGCCGTGTCGGGTCGGTGTGAAGTGCGTTCAGGTGGCCGGCTGGATCTGCAGGATCGTGAAGTGGCGCTTCCAGCCGGCGTCGCAGCAGATGTCCCGGCACACCAGGGCCAAGCTGAGCCCGGCGCGCCGAAAGTGGCCTGACGAGGTCGGCGGCGGCGTCATCCTGCAGGGCGAACAGGTGGCACCCGTACTTTCGGTGATGCGGGTCGGTCACCGAGAAGAAGGCCCCTCCAGCGGTGTGTTCCCGACAGCTGCGCCCTCGCCTGCCAGGCTGGCGGCGACGCGGGTCACGCCCTTCTCGACGCGTCGACGCCGTTCGCGACGACAGGGACTTCCCGTGCGCACGGATGCCGATCTCGGTGTCGGCGTCCAAGGACTCTCGGAAGGCGCGGACGCGGTCGTGGACGCCGTTCATCGGCAGTCGTCCGCCGGAGCCGATGACGCAGACGTACTGGGCGCCGTAGGACTCCATGAGCTTCGCCTGCTGGGCCGGTGCGGCCGCGCCGACCCGGGTGGTCGTCGGACTCGCGGGCTCGCGATGCCGCGGCAAACTAACCCGGCCACCCGCGGCCGAAACTGCGACTGCGACTGCGGGACGCTGAGTTGCGATTCACCAGCGCATTGAGCGCTGCTGCGAGTCAGCGCCCCTGGCGCAGCAACGTAGCCAAGTCGTCCACGTACTTCGTGCCGTAGCGCTGCAGTGGCACGACGTAGGAGCCCTCGCTGATCTCGTTCCAGGAGATGAAGGTCCAACCGTCGGGCCCTGAAGCACGGTTGCCGGCGAAGAGCACCTGCATCGTCTTGCCGTCGTCACGCGGCACGCACGTGGGGGTCTTGTAGAGCAGCGCGGCGTTGTAGCCGGGGGTGAACGGCGACAGCCAGGTCTTTGCCGTGCCGTCCGGGTTGCGGGTGGCTCGCACGTCCTTGGCGAACCTGGTCAGGGTGGCGAACGATGCCGGGTTCCGGTAGGGATCCTGGCTCGACCAGTAGTAGCTGACGCCATCCAGCGCTGCGGCCCGGCCCGCCCCCCAGCTGCTCGGCTTCTCGTCTCCAATGATGTACGCGTTCGGGCGAAGCGCGCGCGACACCTGCCCGAGGTCGACGTCGCTGTACTTCCAGCTGCCCGACAGCAGCACCTCCGGTCGGCTGGACCACGTGTGGTCCAGGGCTGGGTCCTGCCCGTAGGTGCGGGTAAACCACTCGACGTCGGTCACGATCTGGTTGACCGGGATCACCTTGGCGGAGGACTGGTAGTTCAGGATGACCCGGAAGCGGTGGCCGGCGGCGTTGACCGCGTGCACCGCATCGAAGACGTTCGCGAGCCGCTGGTCGTAGGCGCTGGAGGACGCCCCCTGTCCGGGTTGGCCGGTACCGATCCAGTTGACGAGGAAGCCGGTCAGCCCGGCGGCTGCCGCCTGCTCGACGTCACGCCGGATGGTCGCCGGATCCGATTGGTCGTAGGCCAGCCCGAGGCTGATGTCAGTTTCCACGTTGCCGGGGTAGGCGGTCGTCGCCCCACAGCCGCGGGCGTCGAGGCTGGCCGGCAGGGACGCGGCCTGGGCCTCAGCGGCCGGGTAAGCCGGCCCCAGCCGGCTGAGCCAGTGGCTGCGGTCCCACCACATGTAATAGAAGGCGAACACCGGGGCCGGGACGTTGGCACCGACCGGTGCCGGCGCCGACGTCGCGGCCGGCGGCGGCGAGCCGGAGACCGACCCGGCCCGGGGCGCGCCGGATCCTGTGCAGCCGGCGAGCAGGAGCGCGGCCAGCAAGGCAACCATGGCGAGGAGGGCGGGGCCGGGGCGTCGCAGGGTCACGTCGCGAACGTAGCTGCGGGAACCGGAAGTCGACACCGCCCGGGCGGTAATGCGCAGCCGCGATGCGCACGACGCGTGAGGCCGACCTCGCTGGTCTCCCCCAGGATGCGCATTTGAACAGAAGAACCGGGGGAGGCGCGGTGCGGCCCATAGAGTCCGGGCCCAGCGACGCCCCGGCCCGGGACGGGCGGGAGGAGCGGAGGAGCCATGCACCGGGCACGATGCAGGACCCAGCCAGCGCCGGCGCCGGCGCGGCGCCTGGACCCGGGCAGTCGCCGGTGACTGCGGAGACTGTCGCGGAGGAGGACCTCAGGCCCACCCCGAAGCAGGTGCGACCCCGCGACCGCTGGCAGGCCGCGGCCCGGCTTGACCCGTGGACAACGGGGCTTCTTGCGGCGGCCGTCCTGCTCGGGCTGACACTGCGCCTGGTGCATGTCAACCAGGTCGGGCTCAACAGCGACGAGGCCGTCTACGCCGGCCAGGCCGCGTCCATTGACGGGGATCCGCGCTTCACCCCCTGGTTTCCGGTCTTCCGGGCCCACCCACTGTTGTTTCAGTTCCTGCTGTCGCTGGTCTTCCGGTCTGGAGTCGGCGACCTTGCCGGGCGCCTGCTGGAGGTCGCGGTGGGCATGGCCACCGTCGCAGTCACGTTCCTGCTGGGCCGCCGACTGCTGGGGGCGCGGGCCGGCGCCGTCGCTGCGCTGCTGCTCGCGATCATGCCGTATCACGTCGTCGTGACCCGCCAAGTGCTTCTGGACGGTCCCATGACGCTTGCGACGACCACCTCGCTGCTGTTCCTCGCCCGCTGGGACCGGGGCCGTCGCCCGCGCGACCTGCTCGTCGCCGCCCTCGTGCTCGGGTTGGCGGCGCTCACGAAGGAAACCAGCCTGATCTTCGTCTTCGCCGCCTACGTCTACCTGGGACTGACCACGGTCGGCCGCCAAGCCTGGCGTACCGCGGGGCTCGGGCTGCTGGTGACCGTCGGGACCTTCGCTTTACATCCGCTGTTGGTGCTCCTGGTGGGCAAGCGCTCGCGAGGGTCGTCCTACCTCGCCTGGCAGCTGTTCCGCCCGCCGAATCACGGTTTGAATTTTTACGCGCAGCAAATCCCGACCGCCGTCGGAGTCCTCCTCCTGCTTGCCGCGGTGCTCGCACT
>JAYVYM010000004.1:0-4373 GCA_043784245.1 Frankiales bacterium | reverse complement strand
AAGACCAAGCAGCGCGCCCTGAACCAACTCCGACAGATGGGCTTCGACGTCACCCTCAACCCCCTCAAAGCGACTGGGTAGAGGGAATCTTCGCGCCAGGGGGGTTGTAGGGCTGCACCGAAGTGGCGTTTTTGGCCGACTGGTCACAGGAGTGGTCACGAAAGGTTGCGAGCGGTCCGCGATGGTCACCGTCACGACTCCGTGCCGGTGACCAGGGCGGCGACCAGCTTGGCTGCGGCCGTCTGCATCGCGAGGTCGTGGGAGTAGGTGTCGAGCGTGATCGACACGTTGGCGTGGCCGAGGCGCTCCTGCACTACGCGAGGGTGGATTCCGGCTCGAAGAACCAGGGTGGCGAAGGTCGTGGAGGCGGATCGGCGGGAGGTCCGCCGCCGTTGCCGCGCGACCGAACTTATAGCTCAGGTTCTTTGGGTGCAGGGGTGTGCCGTCGAGCTTGCACACAACGAGGTTTTCGTCGGCTCGTTGGCGCCGAGAGTTATCCGCTCCTCGAGCTGGCGCGTCCGGTGCTGCCGTCACGCGGCGACACTCGCCGGGTCCAGCGCCACCGTCCGGCGCCCCTTCTTCGTCTTGGGCGTCCCCCACGCGAAGCCCGGGGAGCCCTTGCGCTGCACATCCGTCGTGATCAACGTCCGTGTGATGCGCAGGCCCCGCGTCGAGGTCCACGTCGGACCACCGCAGGCCGAGCACCTCCCCCCCGCCGCATGCCCGTCGTTGCCAACAGTCACCAGGCGCCGGACAGGCGGTCCGCGGCGACGTGGTTGAGCAACGTAAGCAGCTGCCCGCCGGTCCACGTCTGCATCTCCGGCCGTGCCCCCGGGCGGGGCGGGTTGGCCGCGTCCGCCGGGTTGCCTACGAGGGCCTGCCAGCGGACGGCATCCCGGAACGCCCGATGCAGGATGGTGGCCACGTAGGCGACCGAACGTGCCGAGAGTGGACGGTGCTCCTGGTCTCCGCGCATGAGGGTGGCGTACAAGCCGTTGAGGTCGGCGGGGTCGACCCGTTGGAGCTGCCGATGACCGATGGCACGGCCGGCGACGTGGAGCCGCACGTTGCGCCGGTACGACTCGAACATTCCCGGCTTGACGGTGTGCTCGATGGACGGCAGCCAGATGTCGGTCAGGAAGACCCCGTCCGCCGCGCTCAACGGCGCAGCGGCAATCCGGCTCAACCACATGCTCGCGCAGGCGACCCGCCGTCTGCGCGACGAGCAGCCGGGTGTCGACCCCAGCTTCGCCACCCGCGACCTGGTCCGCTCGCTGCACCGCACCCCGGGGCACGCCGTACTGGTGCTCAACAGCCGCGAGGCCCGGCTGTTCGAGGGTGCGGCTGACCAGCTGCGGCCGGCCCGGACCAGCGCCTTCCCGCTGCGCGACCCGCCAGCGCCAAAACGGCGGCGGGCCCCTGCCGCGACAACAAGGACACGGCCTCGTTTTTCTGCACCGTCGACCGCGCGCTGGCGATCTACCTGCGCCAGCACGCGGCGCGCCTGGTGCTGGCTGGCAGCAAGCGCGCCCTGGAGACCTTCACCGAACTGTCGGTCAATCCGGGCCGGTTGGCCGGCGCGATCGCCGTGAACTTCTCGACCGAACAGCTCTCGGTGCTCGCCGAGCGGATCCGGCCGGCGATGGAGAACGACCTGCTGTCCCGGCAGCACGAGGCGCTTGCGCTGCTGGACCGGCGGGTCGGTGCGCGCCGGGCGGTGTCCGGCATGCCCGACCGACGCTTGGCTCGCCGCGCGCAGCCAGGGACCTGAGATGCTCCGCGTCGAGCAGGGGCTGTCCTACCTCACCCGGGTCATCGACGACGGCGACCGACTCGTGCCGGCGACCGACATCGCGCACCCTGAAGTGATCGACAACGCAGTCGACGAGCTGATCCAACTCGTCCTGGATCGGGTGGGCTGGGTAGCCCTGGTCGACGACGGGGCGCTCGCAGCCCATGGCGGCGTTGCGCTCGAAAGGCTGAAGCCCCGCTGCGCTCGTGCGATGGCCCAGGTGGACGGGGTGCTCAGCTGGACCTTCCTCACCAACCGCGCGCACGTGCTGCCCGCCGTGACCCGCACGCCCGGCTGCGCGAGATCGCCGACGCCGTACGGGTCACCGAGCGGCCGGTACAGTGATGCCGGGCGATCTCGAGGGCGCCGGGTGGGAAAACGGCCGTCGCCTGCCACCCACCGAGCCCGCTGCCGTATCGGGTGTGCCTGGGACGAACCCGGGCATGCGAGGCAGTCGCTTATCCCGGAGGCCAACGCGTTGTCGCAAGTACACCGCATCCCAATGCGCTGTCCCGGCCCCCGAGACAGCGCCTAGGAACTGATTCTCTGCACATTCGACGTCGAGGATCGGAGACCAACGAGTGCTCGAGGTCAGTCCACTGCGGTGGGCGCTCACCATCGGTTTGATCGTTGGGTTGCTCGGCTTGGATCTCGGGCTAGCTGCCGCGCGGCCGCACGTCGTGAAATTCCGGGAGGCCGCCATCTCGTCGGTGTTCTTCATCGGCGTGGCGGTCGCGTTCGGGCTGGTGTTCATGGCGCAAGCGGGTGGGGATTTCGGCGCGCAGTACTTCGCCGGTTACATCGTCGAGAAGAGCCTGTCGATCGACAACTTGTTCGTCTTCGTCATCATCATGAACACGTTCGCAGTCCCTGAGGAGCACCAGCAGAAGATCCTCATCTTCGGCATCGCGATGGCCCTGGTCATGAGAGTGATCTTCATTGCCCTCGGTGCGACGCTGCTTGAGCTCTTTTCCTTCATGTTCCTCGTCTTCGGCCTGGTATTGGTCGTGACCGCACTGCAGCTCTACCGGCACCGGGACGTTGACCCCGACGTCGGGGACAACGGCCTGGTGCGGCTGGCCCGGCGGGTCTTGCCGATCTCTGACGACTACGACGGTGGCCGAATGTTCACCCGCAGCGCTGGCCGCCGGGCAGTGAGCCCGCTGTTCATCGTGCTGCTGGCGATCGGTAGCAGCGACCTGCTCTTCGCGCTGGACTCGATTCCGGCCGTCTTCGGGGTAACAAATGAGGCTTACATCGTGGTCACCGCCAACGCGTTCGCCCTGCTCGGCTTGCGACCACTGTTCTTCCTCGTCAAGGGGCTCCTGGACCGGCTGGTGTATCTCTCGACCGGCCTCGCGCTGATCTTGGCGTTCATCGGGGTGAAGCTGGTGCTGCACTGGGGACACGGCTTCGACAACCGTGTCCCGGAGATCAGTACCAACCTGAGCCTGGCGGTCATCGTCGTCATCTTGACCGTGACGACAGTGGCCAGCTTGCGCAAGGTCCGCCGCGACCCCAACGCGCACGCCCACGCCGGGTCGCTGCGCGCCCGGGAGCCTGCCGACCCGCGCATGCCCGGCTAGTCAGGGATGCGTCGCTAGGACGTCCCGGTACCCCACAACTCAACCTTTCTCGGGGTCAGGTGACCGCGCAACCCGAGGTATCGGGAGTTCACCCATCCGGGAGACTTGTCGGGTGGGTACCGTGACGACCCTGCCCGACGCGCTCCCGACGCCGTCCCCGCCGCGCGCGTCGCAGAGCGGGCTGACCCGGTGGCTCCTCGCGAACCGGGTCCACACGCCGGAAGGCCCGGAGGCCTCGGAGTCGGGCGCGGAGAAGCACGCATGGTGGAAGGTCATGTGCCTGACCGGCGTCGACTACTTCTCGACGCTGTCCTACCTGCCAGGCATTGCCGCCCCTGCAGCCGGCGTGCTGTCGCCGCTGGCGACGCTCCTGATCGTGCTGCTGACGCTGCTGGGCATGCTGCCGATGTACCGGAAGGTCGCGGAGGAGTCCCCGCACGGCCAGGGCAGCGTGTCGATGCTGGAGCGGCTCCTGCCGTTCTGGAGGGGGAAGTTCTTCGTCCTTGTCCTCCTCGGGTTCGTCGCCACGTCCTGGATCGTGACGATCACCCTGTCGAGCGCCGACGCGACTGTCCACATGATCGAGAACCCGGCGCTCCACGACGCGCTGAAAGGCAAGGCCGTGCTCGTCACCATCGTGCTCCTGCTCCTGCTGGGAGGTGTGTTCCTGCTCGGCTTCTCCGAGGCGGTTGTCGTCGCCATCCCCCTCGTTGCCGTGTTCCTGGTGCTGAACGCTGTCGTTGCGGGCGAGGGGCTCTACGGGGTGTTCACGCAGGCCGGGGCCTTCGACGGATGGACGGACCGCCTCACGGAGAACGGCTCCGGGTTCGGCGATCTCCTCGGCCCGGCCCTGGTCGCGTTCCCGCTGCTCGTCCTCGGGCTGTCGGGGTTCGAGACTGGCGTCAGCATGATGCCGCTCGTCGCGGGGGACGGAGCGGATGAGCGGGAGCGACTCGCGTCGCGGGTACGGAACACACGCCTGCTCCTGACGACGG
>JAYVYM010000003.1:0-2580 GCA_043784245.1 Frankiales bacterium | reverse complement strand
GTCGCCTCCACCGATACTCCGGCCGCACCGAGCAGCAGCACCGCAAGAACGCCGTCCCGGCGGTCCCATGACAACCCCGGTGAAAGCACTCCGGCCACGAGGAGCGCGACAGCAGGCAGGGCCAAGACATACAGCAGGGCAACGCGCGGCAGCTCGAGAACCGGCCAGCACGGCATCCGAGGGCGACGGCGCGTCAAGAAAAAGGACAGAAACAACTCACCCACTCAGCAGTCTGCGACGATGGACCTACGCAGGGTTACTAGCAAGCAAAGCACACCGGTTGGATCCTGACGCACTTCCGACCAGGCGGCACATCCGTCGACGGCACGTCCAGCTCGCCCGGCCAAGCCAAGCCATCCCGCAGGTTCGCCACCACGCGAGGGGAGAAGTTCCATGCGCGCCATCAAGTGGACCTGAGTCAGCCCGCGAAACACCCGGCAGCACTACCACCTGAAGGGAGAACTTCCATGCGCGCCATCAAGTGGACCTGACCGACCCGCTCGCCTTCATCCGGTCCAGCAGGAGCGCACGCCCGCTAACGTCGCCGACATGCACCGCGATCCCCTGTTGTCCGGCTCGCTGTGAGCGAGGAGCCGGAGCGACCGAGCGCGCGCGACCTGGTGCGAAAGCGCCGTGGGGTCTACCGCGCGCCGGAGACGGGGCGCCACCACCACATCGGCGCGGCACCCGAGCGCCAGCCGCTGCTGGGTGAGGACGACCAGCCGCAGTACGTCGAGACAGCGGCCGTGCAGCTGGCTGAGCGCACCGTTCTGCAGCTTCGGCAGCAGCGCGACCGCACGGCGGCCCAGATGGCATCGGCGGCGCTGGAACTGGACTTCGAGCGGGCCGCGCGGCTACGCGACGCGCTCGCCGCGGTCGATATCGAGCTCGAGCGGCGTAGCCAGGGCCACTGAGCGACGGGGCAGCCTCCGGAGCAGCCAGGGGGCAGCGGCCAGCGCGGCCGCGTCGAACCACGCGTAGCCCCCGGCGATGCCGCTCGGTGGGTTGCCGATAGTCACCAGCCCGGTCGGGTCATGCGGCTGCCAGGCCCAGGTGCCCAGCGACGTACCGACGATCTCGAGGTAGCTGACGACGAGGAACGCGCCGGCGTACAGCAGCGGGCTCCGACCCCACCGGCTGAACACCAGCAGGCAGCCGAACCAGAACGCGCCCAGCAGGTCGGGCCGCGGCGACAGGGTCAGGCCCCACACCGCCCAGAGCCCGCAGGCGCCCAGCGTCGTGGCAAGCACCGGCCGTCGGTAGCGGTGCGCGATCGCGCTGCGGCCCAGACATAGAGCCGCCAGGTAGACCAACCCGTGGCCGGGAGGCACGAACGCCGGCACGTTGCCCAAGCGGTAGACGTACACACCGAGCCACCCGGCAAAGACGTACTCGACGATCGAGGCGAACACCACCACCACAGCGACCTGCACCCGGGTGGCGCGCGACTCACCACGCAACAGCGCGAACAGCAGCAGCCAGGTGCCGGCCCCCAGGAGCCGCTGCTGAGTCAGCGAGGCGCCGGTGTCGAGCCCGAGCACCACGAGCACCCAGAGGGCGACGAGCGCCGGCACGGCGACGTCGCTGCGACGGGCCCGCTGTAGCACTCCGCGAGCCTGCCACGACGCGCCGCGTCAGGCCCGGTAGCGCGTCAAGCCGAACGGTGTCGTGCGGACCCCCGAGCCCGATGATCCATGAATCACAGCCGACTGCTCGCCGAGGCCACGGCCACTACGTGCGGGCGGCGCTCACACCGGTACCGATCGGGCAGGAGACGCCCGTGCCGCCGATGCCGCAGTAGCCGTTCGGCACCTTGTGCAGGTACTGCTGGTGGTAGTCCTCGGCCGGGTAGAACGTCGAGGACGCCAGGATCTCGGTGGTGATCGCCCCGCGGCCGGCCGCGGTCAACGCCGCCTGGTAGGTGTCACGTACTGCCCGAGCCGTCGCCAGCTGCGCATCGGTGTGCGTGTAGACGGCGGAGCGGTACGTCGTGCCGACGTCGTTGCCCTGCCGCATGCCCTGGGTCGGGTCGTGCGACTCGAAGAACAGCCGGAGCAGCTGCTCGGCCGTCACGACGGCGGGGTCGAACACGACCCGCACCACCTCGGTGTGCCCGGTCATGCCCGTGCACGTCTCCTCGTACGTCGGATTCGGGGTGATCCCACCCGCGTAACCGACGAGCGTGGTGAAGACCCCCGGCTGCTGCCAGAAGATTCGCTCGGCCCCCCAGAAGCAGCCCAACCCGAGGTCGAGCACCTCCAGGCCGTCGGGGTAGGGGCCGGCCAGCGGCGCGTCGAGGACGTCGTGCCGCTCGGGCAGCACGATGGCGGCGGCACGGCCGGGCAGGGCCTGCTCGGCGGTCGGCAGGGCAGATGGCTTGCGGAACCAGGACACGGTGCTCTCCTCAGGGTCAGGGTGCACAGACTGCAACCCGGCCCGAACGGCTGTCGTTCCCGGACGGAGCCGGCCCGGGATCGTCAGCTGCGCTCAGAGCCGCCTGCCCTCGTACCAGCGGGCGAGTTTGCCGCCGCGCGCCACCTCACGCAGCCGCTGCTCGGTCGCTTCGCGGACCCCACTGGT
>JAYVYM010000002.1:0-12312 GCA_043784245.1 Frankiales bacterium | reverse complement strand
GCGCGGGAGGCGAAGAAGCGCCGCGAGGCGGCTGAGGCGTTCCGGGCGGGCGGCGCCCCCGACCGCGCCGACCGGGAGCTTGCCGAGGGCGCCGTCCTGGACGCCTACCTGCCGCAGCAGCTGTCCGATGACCAGCTCGCCGCCGTGGTCCGCGACGTCGTGGCTGCCGCCGGCGCGACCGGGCCGCAGGCGATGGGCCCGATCATGAAGGCGGTCGGGCCCCGGGTCGCAGGTCTGGCCGACGGCGGCCGGGTTGCCGCGGCCGTCCGGGCGGCGCTGGCCATCTGACGGGCCGCCGGGCCGCGGCTCGTCGGCGTACGTCAAGACCCCGCGGATCAGCGTGCTTTGTCGGTGGGGTTGGGCTTTCCTGGCGGCCCTGGCGGCCCTGGTGGCGCTGGCGGGGTTGGTGGCGCGGGGGGCGCGGCCGGCGGTGCTGGCGGGGACGCGGCCGGTGCGGGGGTCGTCACGGCCGGCTTCGGCACCGGGGCAGGCGCTGGCCGGCTGCCGGTGGAGCGGTAGACGTAAACGGTGGAGCCGGGCGGCGCGTTGCGACCGGCCCGAGGTGCGGTGTAGACCACCAGGCCGGCGGCCAGGCCGCTCGGGACGGCCCGGCCGGGCGCCGGCGCCATGCCCGCTGCGGTCAGCTGGCGGACGGCGTCGTCGTAAGACCGGCCGGTGACGTCCGGCACGCTGGTGCCGGCGGCGGTGTTGCCGTCAGCGACATTGGGGTCGGCCGGCGCGAAGCCCTTCACCGGTAGCGGGGCCATCGTCTCGAGCATCGTCTGGTGCCAGATCGACGCGGGCAGCGTCCCGCCGTAGACCTGCGCGTAGCCGCGGCCATTGATCTTGATGTTGGTCATCGGCGTCGGGTTGGGGACGTGCCCGATCCAGGTCGCCGTGGAGTACTGCGGCGTGTAGCCCACGAACCAGGCTGCCAGGCTGAGGTCCGTCGTGCCGGTCTTGCCGGCTGCCGGCCGGCCGATCGAGGCGGCACCGCCGGTGCGTCCCGGGCTGCCGCCGTCGATGACGCCGGTGAGCACCGAGGTGACGGTGTCTGCGACGCCGGCCTCGATCGCTTGCGCGCACGGCGTGGGTGGCACGGCCAGGGCTTTGCCGTCAGGGCCGGTGACGGCGACGACGGCGCGCGGGGTGCAGTAGACGCCGTGCGCGGCGAACGCCGCGTAGGCCCCGGCCATGGCCAGCGGGCTGACCGTGGCACTGCCCAGGAACGACGAGCAGACGCGGGGTAGCGGCTTCTCGGTGCCGCGGTCGAGCTGCTTGACGCCGAGCGACTCGGCGAGCGCGAGCGGCTTGTCGAGGCCAGTGAGCTCCGCGATCTGGGCGTAGTACGTGTTCACCGAGTCCTGGGTGCCGGTGCGCAGGTCGAAGGTGCCGGACTCACTGTCGCCGGCGTTGCTCAACACGAAGGGCCTGCCGTTGTCGGCCTTGGGGCAGCCGTTGGCGGGGGAGGAGTACTTCGCCGGGGCGAAGAACTGCGTCGACAGCGGAATGCCCTGCTGCAGTGCCGCGGCGAGGAAGAAGGGCTTGAACGTCGAGCCGGGCTGGACGCCGAATGTACCGCCGGTGGCGAGGTTGACCTGGGTCTGCCCCTTGGCCTTGTTCTCGCCGTACGGGCGGTCGACGGCCATCGCGCGGATCGCGCCGATGCCAGGTTCGACGATGTCGCTGGCGGCCGCGACGCCGCTGGGATCGCCGTTGGGCAGCTGGGAGTCCACGGCCGTCTGGGCGGCCGCCTGGACCCTCGGGTCCAGCGTGGTCTGGATGGTCAGGCCGCCGGTAAACAGCCGCCGTGCCCGGGTGGCCTTGTCGGCGCCGAGCGCCGCACCGACCGGGGTGTCCTCGAGCTCGTGCCGTACGTAGTCGCAGAAGAATGGCGCGACGATGCCTGCGGCGCCGCAGTCCTGACCGACCTTGACAGGGTTGACGGCGGTCAGCGGCAG
Source organism: Frankiales bacterium (assembly GCA_043784245.1). Classification (GTDB taxonomy): domain Bacteria; phylum Actinomycetota; class Actinomycetes; order Mycobacteriales; family SCTD01; genus JAYVYM01. The sequence continues at coordinate 10,351 of JAYVYM010000002.1, read as the reverse complement.
CGCGCTCGTCGCGGTCCGAACCGGCTCCGTAATGACACCCACGTCCCGCATCCGGGCCAGGACCACGTTTCGCCGAGCCAGCAGCTCGGCCAGGACCGCGGGGTCCTTGCTGGAGACGTCGTACAAGCCGGGGTTCTGCACGACGCCCGCGAGGAGCGCACTCTCGGCCAGCGTGAGCTGCTCGACCGGCTTGTTGAAGTAGTACTGCGCCGCGGTGCCGATCCCGTAGACACCGTTGTTGAAGTACGCGATCTCAAGGTAACGGTGCAGGATTTCGTCCTTGGACAGCTTCTGCTCCAGAGCGAGGGCGTAGCGGGCCTCGCGCAGCTTGCGGTTGGCGGACAAGTCGGTGGCAGCGGCCTGCCCCGCCTTGTCGGTCGCGGCCTGCAACAGGGCGTTCTTGACGTATTGCTGGGTGAGCGTCGACCCGCCCTGGGAGACCGCACCGGAACGCAGGTTGGTTACCGCCGCGCGCACCGTTCCCTTGTAATCGACGCCGTTGTGCTCGTAGAAGCGGCTGTCCTCGATGGCCACGATGGCCTGGCGCATCGTCACCGGTATCGAGGCCAGCGGGACCTCGATACGGTTGACGCTGTAGAACGTGGCCAGCACCGAACCGTCGGCCGCCAGCACCCGGCTCCGGCTCGCCAGTTCCGGTGTGACGAGCTCGGCAGGCAGTGAGAGGAAGTCGTCGGCGCCCGCTTTGACGACAAGCCCGAGGCCGCCCACGGCGGGGGCCGCGAGCCCGGCGACCAGCACCCCGGCCAGGACGCTGACGAGCAGTGCGAGACCGATACGGAGCAGGGCGCCGGCAGGCGAGGGGAGGCGGGCCACCTGCCGAGAGTACGTGTGACTGGGCCGTCCGGCCCCGCCTCTGCGTGCGCGCCAGCGCGGCGCCGCCCATGTCGATGGCTGATTGCCCGTTGTGGGTTATTAGTCCGGTGTGTCGGGATGGCCCGAAGGGACTAGCAAAGACCCTCCCAACGGGTCCTGCCGTCCGACACGTCCTGTTCCTACGCTTGTCGTACCGCCCGGGGCGGCCTCACCACTCTGCCAAGGACACGCCACATGAGCACGATCAGCATCGAGGCCCTGCGGGACTGGACCGCCCTCTCGGCCTGCCGCACCAGCGACCCGGACGAGCTGTTCGTCACCGGTGCCGCCCAGAACCGCGCCAAGCTGGTGTGCCTGGCCTGCCCGGTGCGCACCGAGTGTCTGGCCGACGCCTTGGACAACCGCGTCGAGTTCGGCGTGTGGGGCGGCATGACCGAGCGCGAGCGCCGCGCGCTGCTGCGCCGCCGCCCCGACGTCACCAGCTGGGCCGAGCTGCTGCAGTCTGCCAAGCTGGCTCACGACCGGGCTGCCCGCGCCAGCTGAGCCGTTGGGCGCTCGGCGATCAGGCCTGGCGTCAGGCTGGGACTGCGGGCGCCACCGCCTGCGGGCCACCGGCCAGGTCCTCGGCGACCGCGCGTAGCCCCGCCAGATCGTGCACGTCGCCCGGCTGGGCGGCGACCTCGACGACCGGCACCCCGGGGTGGGCCCGGCTGAACCGCTCCTGCAGCCGGGCCTCGCGCGCCGACAGGGCGACCCGACTGGCGTGCAGCCGCAGCACGGCTGCCGCCAGCGGGCCGTCACCGCGCTCTTCCAGCGCCTGCGCCGCGGCCAGTGACCGCTCGGCGGTCAGCGCGCCAACCGCCGACCGGTGCACCCGGTTCACGACCAGCCCGGCCAGCGGCATCTGCTCGGCGGCCAGCCGCTCCACGAAGTACGCCGCCTCGCGCAGCGCGTCGCGCTCCGGAGCGGCGACGACCACGAACGCCGTGCCCGGCGCCTTGAGCAGGTCGTACGTCGCCTGCGCGCGCTCGCGAAATCCACCGAACATGGTCTCGAGGGCGGCCACGAACTGCGACAGGTCTTTCAGGACGTCAGCCCCGATGATGCGGGTCAGGACGTTGGTGAACACGCTCAGCCCGGCGGTCACCACTCTCAGATAGGCCTTTCCACCGGCCTTTGCCGGAGCCAGCAGGATGCGGACCATCCGGCCGTCCAGGAACGTCGTCAGCCGCTGCGGAGCGTCGAGGAAGTCCAGCGCCGACCGGGTGGGTGGGGTGTCGACGACAACCAGGTCGTAGTCGCCGGTGCCCACCAGCTGGCTGAGCTTCTCCATCGCCATGTACTCCTGCGTCCCGGCGAAGGACGAGGAGAGCGCCTCGTAGAACGGGTTGCCCAGGATCGCGTCGGCCTTGCCCGGCTCGGCGTGGTCGACCACGAGCTGGTCGAACGTCCGCTTCATATCCAGCATCATCGCGTCCAGCGTTCCGGTGCCCTCGACGCCCAAAACGGGCCGCGGGGTGTTGTCCAGCTCGGACAGGCCCATCGACTGGGCCAGCCGCCGGGCCGGGTCGATCGTCAGCACGACGGTCCGCCGGCCCAGCTCGGCGGAGCGCAGGGCCAGCGCCGCCGCGGTCGTGGTCTTGCCGACGCCACCGGAGCCGCAGCACACCAGGATCCGACTGGTCAGCAGGGTGTGGTCGATGTCCAGCACCGGTGCGGCGGTCATGCCATCCCCTGCTCGGTCAGCTGCTCGGCCAAGGCGTACAGGCCGCCGAGGTCGACCGCGTCCGGCAGCATCGGCAGCTCGTACGTCGGGCGCGACAGGTGCGCGAGCGCGTCGCGGCCGCGCTCCTCGAGGGCAATCCGGCTGGCGTGGTCGGCAGCCTCGCCGGCCAGGGCGGTCACGAGGACCTCCGGGGCGTCGAGCCCGGCCTTCTCCAGACCGGCCGCGAGTGCGGCGGTATCGAGCGTGCCCCGCTCGGCGGCGACGAGGTCGGCGTGCGAGAGCAGCGCAGCGCGGACAGCGTTGACGACGACCCCGCCGACCGGCAGCTCGATGGCGCGCAGCTCGGTCACGGCGTCGACGGTCTCCTGCACCGGCATCTCCTCCAGCAGCGTGACCAGGTGCACGGCGGTCAGCGGCGAGCGCAGGACCGCCATCACGCCCTCCGACTGCGTCTTGATCGGCCCGACCTTGGCCAGGCCGCTGACCTCCTGGCTGATGTTGAGGAACCGGGCGATCCGGCCCGTCGGGGGGGCGTCGAGCACGACCGCGTCGTAGACCGGGCGGCCGCCCTTCTCCGTGCGGACGACCGCCTCCTTGACCTTGCCGGTGAGCAGGACGTCGCGCATACCCGGGGCGATGGTGGTGGCGAAGTCGATGGCGCCCATCCGGCGCAGGGTCCGGGCCGGGATCCCCGTCGGCGACAGCCGGTAGAACATGTGCAGGTAGTCCAGCAGCGCCTCCTCGGGGTCCACCGCGAGGGCGTAGACCTCGCCGCCGCCGGCCGCCAGGGCGACCGAGCGCTCCTGGTAAGGCAGCGGCGGGCTGTCGAACAGCTGCGCTATCCCCTGTCGACCCTCGACCTCGATCAGCAGGATCCGTCTGCCCCCTGCCGCGAGCGCGAGCGCGAGCGCAGCGGCCACCGTGGTCTTGCCGGTGCCGCCTTTGCCACTGACGACGTGCAGCCGCACGCCGGGGAAGTCCGCCACCCGACCAGAATAGGGCTGTGGCAGGAGTCCGCCGAGCCTGCCCGATGCAGCGCGGGCCGGGGCCGCCGCAGTGACCCGGAGCCCCCGGCGGACCGGCCGCGGCTCCGGCGCGCTGGCTAGGCTTCACGCATGCAGACCTGGGAGTACCTGACGGCGCCGCTGCTCGTCCACGCCACGAAACAGATCCTGGACAACTTCGGCGCCGACGGCTGGGAGCTCGTGCAGGTCGTACCCGGACCCACCGGTGGCGACCAGCTGGTGGCGTACTTCAAACGGCCGAAGCCATGACCGGCGCGGGCGGCTCGGCGGGGCGGCCCTCGACGCGGCTGGCTGAGCTCGGGCTGACGCTGCCGCCGGTGGTACCGCCGGTGGCGGCGTATGTGCCGGCCGTCCGCAGTGGCGACCTGGTGTTCACCTCCGGGCAGCTGCCGATGACGGGTGGCGAGCTGGGGGCCGTCGGCAAGGTCGGCGCGCAGGTGTCGGCCGAGCGGGCGAAGGAGCTGGCCCGGGTATGCGCCCTCAACGCCTTGGCCGCCATCGACGCCCTGGTCGGGCTCGACGCGGTCGAGCAGGTGGTGAAGGTCGTCGGCTTCGTCGCCTCGACGCCGGACTTCACCGGCCAGCCCGGGGTGGTCAACGGCGCGTCGGAGCTGTTCGGCGAGGTGTTCGGCGACGCCGGCCGGCACGCCCGATCGGCGGTCGGCGTCGCCGCGCTGCCGCTGGACGCCCCCGTCGAGGTGGAGGTCGTGGTACGCGTGGCAGCGCTCCCTGCACCGGGTACGACGGGCTGACCGTGAGCCGTTGGGACAGCATCGCCGAGCGGGTGCGCGGACTGGCCGACGGCACCCTCACGCCGGCCGTCGCCCGGCACGCCGCCACGGTCGTACTGCTGCGCGACCGGCCGGGCGGCCCGCAGGCGTACCTGCTGCAACGGGTCAAGGCCATGAGCTTCGCCGGCGGGATGCACGTGTTCCCCGGCGGCTCGGTCGACCCTGCCGACGCGCAGGCCGAGATCGGCTGGGCCGGCCCGCCGGCCGACGACTGGGCGCGGTGGCTGTCCTGCGACCCGCCGCTGGCCCGGGCGTTGGTCTGCGCGGCCGTCCGCGAGACCTTCGAGGAGTCCGGGGTGCTGCTCGCCGGCACGGGGCCCGGGGACGTGCTTGACGACGTCAGCACCGATGAGTGGGAGGCCGAGCGCGTCGCGCTCGAGGCCCGGGAGCACTCGCTGTCCGAGCTGCTGGCGCGCCGGGGGCTGATGCTGCGCGCCGACCTGCTGCGGCCCCTGGCGCACTGGGTGACCCCGGCGGCCGAGCCCAAGCGCTTCGACACCCGGTTCTTCCTCGCCGAGCTGCCCGCCGGCCAGGTCTGCCGGGTGGCCGGCACCGAGGCCGACTCGCGGGTGTGGGTGCGGCCGGCCGACGCGCTGGCACAGGGTCTGGCGATGATGCCGCCGACGTCTGCGGCGCTCCGCGACGTGGCCGACGCGCCGACCGTCGCTGCCGCGCTGGCTGTCCGCCGCACGATCGCGCCCGTCCAGCCGACCTTCGTCATCGCAGCCGACGGACTGGCCCTGCGCATGCCCGGGGCCGGGGAGCACCGGGCCGGGGCGTGAGCCGATCCCGGCAGGTCACCGGCACGGCCTCGGTCGTACTGGCGCCCAACCCGGGGCCGATGACGCTCGAGGGCACCAACAGCTGGGTGCTGCGCGCGCCCGACCAGGAGAGCTGCATCGTGGTCGACCCCGGCCCGCTGCACGAGGGTCATCTCGCGGCGCTCGTGGCGTGTGGCCCGGTCGCGGTCATCCTGCTCACGCACGGCCACGCCGACCACAGCGCAGGCGCGGCCCGCCTCGCCGAGCTCACCGGGGCGGCCGTCCGTGCCCTCGACCCCGCCCACCGTCTCGGCGGCAGCGGGCTCGGTGGCAGTGGGTTCGGCGGAAGTGGGCTCGGCGAGGGCGACGTCGTGGCCGCGGCCGGTCTGGAAGTGCGGGTGCTGGCGACGCCCGGCCACACCTCGGACTCGCTGAGCCTGCTGCTGGACGACGCCGTCCTCACCGGCGACACGGTGCTCGGCCGCGGCAGCACTGTCGTCGCACATCCCGACGGGGTGCTCAGCGACTATCTCCGGTCCCTGGAGCGCCTGCGCGAGCTCGGCGACCGCACCGTCCTGCCCGGGCACGGCCCGGAGCTGGCCGCTGCCGGGGCAGCTGCGGAGCACTACCTCGCGCACCGCCGACGACGCCTGGAGCAGGTCCGCGCAGCCGTCGCGGCCGGTGCGAGCTCGCCCAGGGCGGTCCTCGCGACCGTCTACGCCGACATCGACCGCGCGCTTTGGCCGGCTGCCGAGCTGTCGGTACGCGCTCAGCTCGCGCATCTGGCGGAGCAGGAGCGCGGGCGGAAGGGCTAGCGGGCGCGCCGGGCCAGGCGGTCGGCGTCCAGGATCGTGACCGCCCGGGACTCGACGCGCATCCAGCCGCGCGAGGCGAAGTCGGCCAGCGCCTTGTTGACGGTCTCGCGGGAGGCTCCGACGAGCTGCGCGAGCTCCTCCTGGGTCAGGTCGTGGTGGACGCGTACGCCGTCGCCCTCCGGGGTGCCGAACCGCTCGGCCAGGGCCAGCAGCGCCTTGGCGACCCGACCGGGCACATCGGTGAAGATCAGGTCGGCGAGCGCATCGTTGGTGCGGCGCAGCCGGCGAGCCAGGACTCTGAGCAGCTGCTCGGCGATCTCCGGACGGTCGCTGATCCACGGGCGCAGCGAGCTGTGCGCCAGCGACGCGAGCCGGGCGTCGGTCAGGACGGTCGCGGTGGCCGTACGCGGGCCCGGGTCGAACAGCGACAGCTCGCCGAACATGTCGGACGGCCCCATCACCGAGAGCATGTTCTCCCGGCCGTCGGCGGCCCGACGGCCGATCTTGACCTTGCCGGTCTCGACGATGAAGAGCGTGTCGCCTTGCTCGCCCTCGGCGAACACCGTCTCGCCGCGCGTGTAGTCGGCATGCTGCAGGGACTGCGCAAGGGCGTCAGCGGCCTCCGGCGCCACGCCCTGGAAGAGCCCGGCGGCTGCCAAGACCTCGTCCACGCCCGTACCTCCCGATCCACCCGGACTTGATCCCGGATAGCGGAGTGTTCCACGTCATCGGTTGCGTCCGGGCAACCGGCGCGCGAGCCGTCGGCGTCGCCAGTAGCGCTCCAGCGCGGGCGCGAGACCCTCGCTGATGAAGGCCTCGACGTCCTCAGGCCGCGCGGTGTCCAAGAAACCCTCCAGCTGGTCGCTGATCGAGCCCTTTCGAAGTGGCCGCTCGACCCGCTCCATCACCAGCAGCAACGCCAGCAGCAGCAGTGGGAACAGCAGCGCCACCGTCAGTCCACTCACGTCACCACTCCCGCACGCCAGCAGTGTCAGGGTCCGGCCTCAGGGCCCGGCCCGACGGGATGCAGGCAGGGGGAGCGCCGACAGGCACAGCCCAGGTTCGTGGCGATAACGCGCCATGAGCTCGCTGGTCGCGGCCGCCAGCCGCCGGTGCAGCGCGCTGCGGTACTCCGAGAGCTGCTGCTCGGCAGCTGTCAGATCGCGCTCGAGCGTGGTCAGGCCGACGGCGTCGGACGGCTCGACGCAGCGCTCCCACAGCTCGCCCAGCGCGGGCAGCGGCGGGATGTCGTCGACGGGGAGCACCTCGACGAGCGCGGTTCGCCCGGAGCTGACGCGCTGTTCGGTGAGGATCGGGCGCAGGCTGGCCGCGTCCAGGTTGCCCGCTCCGCCATGCGTGCGGCCCTGTCCTACGACGTCGAGGCGCGCCTGCAGGATGCGGCGCCAGTACGACACCCGGCCCTCCTCGGCCTGCAGTGCCGCACGGTAGGCCCGGAGCGCCGCCAGAGTGAGGTGCCCGTAGTCGCCCGAGAGCTCGGGGACGGGTCGCCGCGCCGGCCGTGGTCGGGCTGCCCGTCGCCCGGTCACGATCGGCGTGACGGGGACGGCGGTGCCGGCGTCGAACGCCGTGGGCGCGTCCATGCGGGTCCTCCTCGGTCGACGGGCGGATGCGTCCGTCTGTCCTGCAGAGGTCGTCCCGCGCGCGCTGCTGCTTGAGCAGCGTCACCCGTGCGGACCACGCCGCTCCGCCAGGCGGCGGTACCTCGGGCCGCCGTATCGTCGGGGGGTGGCCAAGGCAGCGGGGACAGTAGGCCACGCGGGGCAGGAGAGCCCACTGGCGCTGGTCCGCCGGGCCCGCAGGATGGCCCGGGAGCTCGCGGTGCTGCACCCCGACGCGCACTGCGAGCTCGACTTCAGCAGCCCGCTGGAGCTCGCCGTTGCCACCGTGCTCTCGGCGCAGTGCACCGACAAGCGGGTCAACTTGGTTACTCCGGCGTTGTTCGCGCGCTACCGCAGCGCCGCCGACTACGCCGCGGCCGACCGCGTCGAGCTGGAGGAACTCATCCGCACGACCGGGTTCTTCCGCAACAAGGCAACCAGCCTGATGGGGCTGGGGGCTGCCCTCGTCGAGCGTTTCGACGGCCAGGTACCGGGCCGGCTCGCCGACCTGGTGACCCTGCCCGGCATCGGCCGCAAGACCGCCAATGTGGTGCTGGGCGACGCTTTCGGCGTCCCGGGGATCACCGTCGACACCCACCTGGGCCGGTTGGCGCGGCGCTTCGGCTGGACCGCCGAGCAGGACCCGGTCAAGGTCGAGCACGCCGTCGGTGCCCTCGTCCCACGGCGCGAGTGGACGGTGCTCAGCCATCGCATGATCTTCCACGGCCGGCGGGTCTGCCACGCGCGCACGCCGGCGTGCGGCGCCTGCGGCTTGGCCCGGTGGTGCCCGTCGTACGGCCTGGGACCGATCGACCCGCAGGTCGCCCGGGCGCTGGTGAAGACACCCGCCCAGGTCGAGACGACGACGTGAGCCGGCCCCGTCTCGCCGGGCTGCTCGCTGTGCTGGCTCTGCTGGCGACCGCGCTCGTGCTCGGTGCCCGTGGCGCGCAGCCCGCGGCCACGCCCGGGCTCGCTGCCCTGTCGCAGGAGCTGCAGCAGGCTCGCGTCGCCGCGGCCCTGCCGCCCTGTCCCAAGGGCCTGAGCACCGGCCTGCCTGCCCTGCGACTGCCCTGCATGGCCGGCGGCCCCGACGTCGACGTCTCCGGCGCACCCGGCCGTCCCACGCTGGTCAACATCTGGGGTACCTGGTGCGGGCCGTGCGTACGCGAGGTGCCGCTGCTGGTGCAGTTCGCGGCGTCGGCCGGCGACCGGGTTGCCGTCCTGGGCGTCGCGACCGAGGACAGCCCCGCCAGCGTCTATGCGTTTGCCAAGGCCTTCGGTGTCAACTACCCGCAGCTGCGCGACGACATGGGCGAGGTGCTCAGACACTTCGCGTCCTACGGCGCGGGAGTGCCCAAGACGGTGCTGGTACGAGCGGACGGCAGCATCGCCTACGTACAGGTGGGCGAGCTCACCTCGCTCGCCGCCGTGCAGGCCGTCGTCGCCGATCACCTGGGCGTACGGCTGTGAGCAGCCCTGTGGCGAAGGAGCGGGCGCGCCGGTTGCCTGCGAAGCCAGCCCCGGTGTCCCGGTGAGTCCGCCCGACGGGCTGCCCGGCTGGCTCACGACGCTGGCCGCCGCGCTGCCGCTGGTCCACTTCGACCAGGGCTTCCTGCCACCGGTGCAAGGCCCGCGCCGGCCGGCCGCGGTGCTGGTGCTGTTCGGTGAGGGCCCCGCGGGCCCGGACCTGCTGCTCATCGAGCGCGCCGCCACCCTGCGCTCGCACGCCGGCCAACCGGCCTTCCCAGGCGGGGCTGTCGATCCCGGTGACGACGGCCCGGTCGGTGCGGCGCTGCGCGAGGCACAGGAGGAGGTCGGCCTCGACCCAGCCTCCGTCGAGGTGCTCGGCACGCTGCCCGACCTCTGGCTGCCGCCGTCCGGCTTCCTCGTCACGCCCGTCGTCGCTTGGTGGCGTGACCCGCACCCGGTGCGCGCAGTCGACCCCGCCGAGGTCGCGAGGCTTGACCGGGTGCCGCTGGCCCGGCTCACCGACTCGCGCCATCGGCTGCGGGTACGCCACCCCAGCGGCTTCGTCGGCCCGGCCTTCGACACCCGCGACATGCTCGTCTGGGGCTTCACCGCGGGCGTGCTGGACCGGTTGCTGGCCGTCGGCGGCTGGGAGCAGCCGTGGGACCCGACCCGTACCCGCGACCTCGACCCGGATGTCGCCGCACTGGCCCGCGCCAGCTCGCCGGCCTACGACCGGGCCGGCGCGCCGCGCACCGACCTGCCCGCCCTCAGCTGTCCCGCCCCCGAGCCTTCCTGGAGCCCTGCACCGTGACCGTCCGCCCCCTCGCCGTCCTGCTCCTGCTGCCCGCCGTGGTCCTCGCCGGCTGCGGCGGTGGTGGCACCACCGCGAGCACCGCCGGCGCGGTGACCGCAGTCGGCCCCCCCGACGCCCAGACGGCGACCGTGGTCGGCAACACCCGGCTGAAGTTCGTGCCGGAGACGGTCCAGGCGAAGGTCGGCGCACTGGCTCTGACGATGACCATCCAGGGGGGCGTGCCACACAACCTGGTGTTCGACCAGGCCGCGCTCGGCACGCCGATCCCGACGATCCCGTCGGGGTCGAGCACCCAGACCTACACCTTCACCAAGCCCGGCACGTACAGCTTCGTCTGCACGATCCACAGCGGGATGATCGGCCAGGTCATCGTTCAGTAGCGCGGACGCGATCAGCCGTCAGGCAAGGATTGCCAACTGGCAAGGCCTGCGTCATGGCGGCGCTGCCGGAGCTGCTCAGGTTGACGCGGGCAGGTCGGTGATCAACGCGCCCCTCG
>JAYVYM010000001.1:0-12914 GCA_043784245.1 Frankiales bacterium | reverse complement strand
GAGGTCGCGGTCCTGGTGATCGTCGAAGCGGTGGCGCGGCTGCTCCCCGGGGTGCTCGGCAACACAGCGTCAAGTATGGATGACAGTTTCAGCGGCCGGCTGGCCGGGCTGCTGGAGGGCCCGACGTACACCCGGCCGCCGTCCTTCGACGGCCTGGACGTCCCGCCCGTACTGCTGTCCGGTGACCATGCGGCGATCGACCGGTGGCGTCGCAACGCGGCGCTGCGCCGTACGGCACAACGGCGCCCGGAGCTGCTCGATGCGCTGGAGGACCGGCTCGACGATCAGGACCGAGCGGTGCTGCGGCAGGCCCGCACGCCGGGTGTGGCAGAGTAAAGGGCTGTTGCGGGGCGCTCCCAGAGCCGCGCCGACCGCCAACACTCATCTGCGGCGCCTGTGCGCGCCACCCTGCACGAGAAGGCGACGGACGATGCACATCCTCGACGAGCTTGACGCAGCACAGCTGCGCAGTGACCACCCCGACTTCCGGCCGGGTGACACGCTCGACGTCGGTGTGCGCGTCGTCGAGGGCAACCGCTCGCGGGTGCAGCGCTTCCAGGGCGTGGTCATCCGCCGTCAGGGCGGCGGCATCCGCGAGACCTTCACCGTTCGCAAGGTCAGCTTCGGCGTCGGTGTCGAGCGGACCTTCCCGGTCCACACGCCGGTCATCGAGGACATCAAGGTGGTCACGCGCGGAGACGTCCGCCGAGCGAAGCTGTACTACCTGCGCGAGTTGCGGGGAAAGAAGGCCAAGATCAAGGAGAAGCGGAGCGCTGTTCCGGCGAAGGTCGCCGCGCCCAAGGCCTGAGCGCGCAGGGCGTCCGTGGTTCCCGAGCGGCGCTATCTGCTGCGCCCCCTGGCCCGGGCCCGCGCCGTCGGTCCGCGCACTGTCTGAGAGTCACCGGCCCGCGGCACGGCCCGGGTGACCCGGCAACCGCCGTTAGGGTTTGGGTAATGAGCGACGACGAGAGCCCGACTGCGCCGCGCAGCGACGCGCGCTCGGGCGCCGACGACCCGCCCGCCGGGTCGGCGCAGCTCACGGCTGCCGGTGCCGCGCCTGCCGGCGCCGGGCCTGGCGGAGCCGTGGCTGGCGGTGCCACGCCAGATCACGATGGTGCCGCGGCGCCGTCGCCCGGCAGCGGCCCGGCCGATGGTGCAAAGCCCGCGCCGGCCCCGGCGTCACGCGGTGGCTTCTTCCGCGAGTTGCCCTTCCTGGTCGTGGTCGCTTTCGCCCTCGCGCTACTCATCAAGGCTTTTCTGGTACAGGCGTTCTACATCCCTTCCGGGTCGATGGAGCAGACCCTCGCGATCCGGGACCGGGTGCTGGTGAACAAGCTCGTCTACGACTTCCGCGACATCCGCCGGGGAGAGATCGTGGTCTTCAACGGGGCGGGGTCGTTCTCGCCCGACCCGGATCAGCAGGTCTTTGCCGAGCCGACGAATCCCGTGCAGCGGGCGCTGCGCGGGGTCGGAAGCCTCGTCGGTTTGAGCGCACCGGCGGAGAAGGACTTCATCAAGCGCGTCATCGGGGTGCCGGGGGACCGGGTGGCCTGCTGCGTGAAGGGTCATGTCACGGTCCAGCCGGCGGGCGGCGGCGCGCCGGTTGAGCTCGATGAGCCTTACACCTTCGAGAACCAGTCGCCGATGACCTTCTGCCAGGCGGGCGCCGATGAGGCGAGCTGCCCGGCGGGTGCCCCTGGCGTCCTCGTCCCGCCGGGACGGCTGTTCGTCATGGGCGACCACCGGTGCTGCTCCAGCGACTCCCGGTTGCACCTGGACGACGGGCAGATGGGCACCGTGCCGGCTGGCGAGGTGATCGGGCGGGCGTTCGTCGTGGTCTGGCCCGTCGGGCGGGCCACCGTGCTCAAGGTGCCGGGTGCTTTTGACAACCGGTCGCTCAGCCTGCCAGCGGGCACCGCGACCGCCGTCCCCTACGCACTCGGAGCTGTCGGCGCACTTCCGGTTGCGCTGCTGCGCCGGCGCCGGCGCCGCCGTCGGTGAGGATGTCGTCCAAGCTGCTGGTCGTCGACCCTGACGGCCGGGTGCTGCTGCTGGACTGCCAGGATCCGGGGTCGCTGCAGACCCGGTGGCAGGAGCTGCCGGGCGGCGGGGTGGAGCCCGGTGAGGACGAGGCGCAGGCAGCCGTGCGCGAGGTGCTCGAGGAGGCCGGTGTCGTCGTGCCAGTCGAGACCGTCGGGCCGCTGCTGTGGACTCAGGTGGCGAGCTTCACCTGGCGTGGGTCGCGACATGTCGCCGCCCACGAGGGACGGGTGGCCCGCTTGCCGGGGCCACCGCAGACTCGGCCGGTCGAGGTGACCGGGCCCGAGAAGGGCACGATCCTCGGCGCCCGGTGGTGGTCGCCGCAGGAGGTCGCGGCGCATCAGGGTCGGTTCTTCCCACGCTCACTGCCTGAGCTGCTGCCGCAGCTGCTGGCTGGTCATCGCGTCGACGAGGCCGATGACGACTGGGACGTACCTGGCAGCGGCCCAGGCGGCTCAGGAGCGGTGCAGGTGCCCCCCGTCAACCGGCGTGCGGCGCGGGTGCTGCTCGTCGACGCCGCCGACCGGGTGCTCCTGCTGCAGGGCCGCGACCCCGCCGACCCCACGCAGGGCCGCTGGTGGTTCACCCCCGGCGGGGGGCTCGACGACGGCGAGGAGCCGGTGCAGGCCGCCCGCCGCGAGCTGTCGGAGGAGACCGGGCTGCAGCTGGCCGCCGAAGCGCTCGGACCGGTGGTCTTCGAGCGGGTCGCGCACTTCCGCTTCGCTGGCAGGCACTACCGGCAGGCCGAGGTCTACTACCTGGCCCGCATCGAGCGGCACGACGTCGACACCTCCGGCTGGACGCCGCTCGAGGTAGCCAGCGTCACCGGGCACCGCTGGTGGCCACGCGCTGAGCTGCGGACCACCACCGAGCGGCTGTATCCGAGCGAGCTGGCCGACGTCCTGGACCGGGTGCTCAGCGCATGACGACGCGATCAGGCCACCGGTGATCTACGCGCCGCGCCCGGTGGTACGGGGGGAGAATGGGCTCTGGGCCTACGAGCGGGTGCTGCAGCGCAGCGGTTTCGTCCACGTCGCAGGGACCGATGAGGCCGGCCGGGGGGCCTGCGCCGGTCCGCTCGTCGTCGCCGCCGTGGTGCTGCCGCACGGGCGCCGCGGCGAGGTGCCCGGCCTGGCCGACTCCAAGCTGCTCACCGAACGCGCCCGCGAGGCGGCGTTCGAGGAGGTGGTCGCGCGGGCGCTCGCGGTCTCGGTGGTGGTCGTACCGCCGGGCGAGCTCGACCGCTGCGGCCTGCACGTCATGAACGTCCGGGCGATGCGCCAGGCGGTCGCGCGCCTGCTGCCCTGCCCGTCGTACGTCCTCACCGACGGCTTCCCCGTGGCCGGCATGCCGGCGCCCGCGCTTGCCATGTGGAAGGGCGACCGGGTCGCTGCCTGCGTCGCGGCGGCGTCCGTCGTCGCCAAGGTCACCCGGGACCGGATGATGTGCGAGCTCGCCGGCCGCTTTCCGGCGTACGGCTTCGAGGTGCACAAGGGTTACTCCACACCGGAGCACTGCGCGGCGATGGGCGAGCATGGCCCGTGTCCTGAGCACCGTTTCTCCTACGTCAACGTCCGCGCCGCGGTCAGGCAGACTGATCCCATGGAGCTGCCGGAGCAGGTGTCGGCGTTGGGCGCGACCGCGTGAGTGCTGAGGACCTCGAGAAGTACGAGACCGAGATGGAGCTGCAGCTCTACCGGGAGTACCGCGACATCGTCAGTCAGTTCGACTACGTGGTGGAGACCGAGCGCCGCTTCTACCTGGCCAATACTGTCGACGTGCAGCCCAGGACCGCGGACGGCGAGGTGTGGTTCGAGCTGACGCTCGGCGATGCTTGGGTCTGGGACATGTACCGACCGGCGCGCTTCGTGAAGTCCGTGCGGGTGCTCACCTTCAAAGACGTCAACGTCGAGAAGCTCGAGAAGCCCGACCTGGAGCTCCCGAACAGCTGAGCCCGCCGGCGTGCCGACCGGCCCGGTGGGTAGGTCGGCGGCATGGTGAGTCCTGACGTGGCCGACCGAAATGACGACGATGCGCGGGACGACGCGCGCAGTGTGAGCTCGCCTGAGGACGTCGGAGGCCGGGGCCCGGTGACCCTCTCGGACCGGACACGGCACGGTGGTCAGGGCTCACCGGATACCAACCAGGCCAAGACCGAGCCGATGCCCTCGACGCCCGGGGACCCCGACCCGAACGCCGAGCTCGAGCCGCCGAGTTTGGCGCAGATGAACGTGGGTGGGGCAGACCCGCAGAGCCCCAGCCACCCGGCGGCCCGGCCGCGCGACGTCCCGACCGGAGCCGCCCCGGCCGGGCGCCTCGAGGAAGCTGCCGGGGTGACGCCGTCGGGCGAGCAGCCGGGGATCGATGTCGCCGCCGGGGCGGCCGCCATGCAGCCGGACGCGACATCCACGGCCGCTCCAACGCGGTCGGGCGATGCCCAGGACGTACCTGTGCCGCACGAGGCATCGGCGCCCGGCACCTCGCAGGAGTCCTCGATCGTCCATGGAGCAAGGACAGCACTGCCGCCCGACGCCTGACCGGCGTCGTCCACAGCCGCGCCCGGCCGTCCACATATCGACAGCGGGTCGGCTGGCTGGCGCGCGGCTGTGCGCACCCTGCCTGCGGAGGTGGTGGACATGACGGATGGCAGGGCGGCCCTCGGGCGCTGGGGAGAGGATGTGGCTGCACAGCACCTGGCTGCCTCCGGGGCTCAGGTCCTGGCCCGTAACTGGCGGTGCCGGGAGGGCGAGATCGACCTGGTCGTACGCGACCCGGATGGCACCTTGGTCTTCTGCGAGGTGAAGACGCGCAGCAGTACCGCGTTCGGCGAGCCGGCCGAGGCCGTCGGCCCGGCCAAGGCCCGGCGGATCCGGTCAGTCGCCTGCCGATGGCTCGAGGGGCACCGCCCGGTCGGCGCCCATGACCTGCGCTTCGACGTCATCGCCGTGGTGCGCGAGCGGGACGCCCGGCCGCGCGTGGTGCACCTGCGGGGGGCGTTCTAAAGGGCGTGGTGGGACAGGCCGCTATGCCCGCGCCTTGACCTGCAGGCGGCCGTCCTGCTCCCGTACGTCGAAACAGCGCTGCGGGCTGGTGGCCGGGCCGCGCGCCACCGAGCCGTCACGCAGCCGGAACCGGCTCCCGTGCCACGGGCAGACGACGCAGGCATCCTCGCCGTCGACGGACACCTCGCCCTCGTCGAGCGGCGCGCCGTAGTGGCTGCAGGTGGCCTCCATGGCGAACACCGCACCCTGCCTGCGGGTCACGACCAGCGCCTTGCCGTCGACGTCGACGCGGTGCAGCGAACCCTCACTGACGCTCGAGGCTGCCCCGGCATCGGTCCATGCCTTCGGCGACGGCGACGAGTCGGCGTTGCGGTTGACCCCCACCCCCTGGCTGTAGGCGAGGTGGCCGCCCAGGTAGCCGCCGACTGCAAGGCCGGCCGCTCCAGCCAGAGCCAGGTCGCGTCCGCGCGCCTGGTCGCCACGGCGCCGGGCCAGCCAGCTCCCGGCGTACAACACCGTGGTGACGGTGTTCACGGCCGCATGCACCAGGCCGACGCGCTTGGGGCGCCGGAAGGCACCGACCTCCGACCAGTCCGCGAGACCGGCGGCCGCGGTGGGCAGGACGGCCAGCACGCCGGCTCCGATGAGCCGCCGCGCGGCGGTCCGGTCCCCCCCGGTCAGATCGAGCAGGCTCGCCCCGGACCACAGCCCGGTCGGCAGGGCCACCAGCAGCGGGTGCACCGGGTGCCCGAGCCAGGTGCCATGCAGCACGTCCTTCAGCCGGCCCGGCGGCAGGACCGCGCCGACCGCCTTCTCCACGGCCTCCGCAGCAGGATCCAGCACCGCCGCCTGCTCCAGCTTGCCCGTCAGGGTCGACCACCACATGGCGTCCTCCTCGTGCCATCGACCGGCCGGTGCTGACCGCCCTGTTGGCGGGCCCCCGCCGTCAGTACCCCGCGTCGACGTCGACGCGGCCGAGCAGCGGCTCGCCGCCCACCCACCGGCGGACGTTATCAGCGAGCCTGGCTGCCAGTAGCGGCTGCGCGGCCTGCCAGGGGTTGGCGGTGTGCGGCGTCACGAGCGCGCCGGGCAGGGTCCACAGGGGGTGTCCATCCGGCAGCGGCTCTGGGTCGGTGACGTCCAGCGCCGCGCTCCCCAGCGAGCCTTCGCGCAGCACCTCGACCAAGGCGTCGGTGTCGATGTGCCTGCCGCGGGCGACGTTGACCAGCACGGCGTCCGGCCCCGGCAGTCGCAGCCGACGGGCATCGAGGAGCTGGTCGGTCTGCTCGGTGAGGGCCAGCGCCAGCACCACGACGCGGGCGCCGGGCAGCACGGTGTCGAGGTCGGCCAGGCCGACCGTCCGGTCGGCCCGCGGCACCGCCTTGCTGCCGTCGCGACGGACCACGGTGACCCGGGCGCGGAACGGCGCCAGCAGCGCAATCAGCGCCTCGGTGATGCCGCCGGCGCCCAGGACGACCACGGGCGCGTCGTAAAGCGTCAGGGCTGCCTGTGGCCCCCACGTGGTGGCCCGCGCCCGCTCGGGCAGCTTGCGCAGCCCGGCGAGTGCCAGCGCGAGGGCGTGCTCGGCCACCGGCTCCGCGTACACGCCCTTCGCGCACGTCCAGATCCGCGCGGACGTCAGCACCCCCGTCGTCCGGACGCCCTCGACGCCCGCGAACGGCAGCTGCACCCAGCGGGTGCCGGGGGCCTGCTGCAGGGCGGGCACGAGGCCGGACCAGCCGCCCGGGCTGGTCCAGACCAGGGCGTCGGGGTCCGCGTCGAGAGCGACGACCTGAGCGCCGCCGTCCTCGACCGCGCGGACCGCCCATGCCGCGGGTTCAGGCGCCAGCGCGATCCTCGGGATGGGCACTCGACCTCCTCGTTGACAGCCGGCCGGCGGGTCGCGGGCCATCCTGCCGGCAGGTGCGCACAGCCTGGCCGGGGGGGTGACGGAGGGGCCGTCAAATCGCCGTCCACAGGCCGCTGCTGCGTCCACCGCGCGGCTGGCGGCGGTGACCGGCGACGCCCGGCCGGCGCAGAGTCGCCGGCGGGAGGTGGTGCTCGTGGCGGTCGCACGGACGTACGCGGTGGCGCTGGTCGGCGTCGAGGGGCACGTGGTCGAGGTCGAGGCCGACCTCGCCCTCGGACTGCCCGGTCTGACGGTCACCGGGCTGCCCGATGCGGCCCTGGCCGAGGCGCGGGACCGGGTGCGCGCTGCCGTCGTCAACTCCGGCGAGGCGTGGCCACCCCGCCGGATCACCCTGGCGCTGAGCCCGGCCTGGCTGCCCAAGAAGGGGTCCGGCTTCGATGTCGCCCTGGCTGTGGCGGTCCTGGCTGCGGCCGGCAAGGTGCCGCTCGCTGCACTTGCCGGACTTGTCCTGCTCGGCGAGCTGGGGCTTGACGGCCGGGTGCGACCCGTCCGGGGCGTTCTGCCGGCAGTGCTCACGGCCGTCGGTTCCGGCTTCGACCGGGTCGTCGTCCCGGTTGACAATCTGGCGGAGGCCAGTCTGGTGCCGGACGTACGCGCGACGGGGGTACGCACGCTGCGCGGACTGGTTGCGCTGCTGAGGGGGGAGCAGCCCGATGAGGAGCCGGCCGGTTCGACGGTTGCCCCCGAGGAGCCGCCGTCCCTCGACCTGATCGACGTCGCCGGGCAGGTCCCCGGCCGGACGGCCGTCGAGGTGGCGGCTGCCGGTGGTCACCACCTGCTGCTGCTCGGGCCGCCGGGGTCGGGCAAGACGATGCTTGCCGAACGGCTCCCGGGCGTGCTCCCGCCGCTGACCCGCGCGGCGGCGCTCGAGGTGACCGCCATCCACTCGGTCGCCGGGACCCTGCCGGCCGGGCAGCCGCTGGTGACCAGGGCGCCGTTCCAGGACCCGCACCACACCGCGACGGTCAGCTCGGTGATCGGTGGCGGGAGCGGCATCGCCCGCCCCGGCGCAGCGTCGCTCGCCCATCACGGGGTGCTCTTCCTGGACGAGGCCCCCGAGTTCTCCACCCGGGTGCTTGATGCGCTACGCCAGCCGCTGGAGTCCGGACGGCTGACAATTCGCCGGGTGGGGGGCACGGCGGTGTACCCGGCCCGGTTCACCCTCGCGCTTGCTGCCAACCCGTGCGCGTGCGCACAGTCTGACAACGACTGCACCTGCACCCCTGACAGTCGCCGTCGTTACCTGGCCCGGCTGTCCGGACCGCTGCTCGACCGGGTGGACATGCACGTCATCGTGCCGCGGATCACCCGCGCGGAGTTGCTGGCGGAGAACGGTGTCGGTGAGCTCAGTGCCCGGGTCGCGGAGCGGGTGGCGATGGCCCGTCAGTACGCCGCTACCCGGTACGCAGGCACGCCGTGGCGCACCAACGGCGAGGTCCCGGGCGTCGAGCTGCTGCGCCGCTGGCCGTTACCCCGCTCAGCGACGATACAGGCGGAGGACGCGCTGGACGCCGGCCTGCTGACGGCGCGTGGCTACGGCCGGGTCACCCGGCTGGCCTGGACGCTGAGCGACCTGCAGGGCCTGCCGGTGCCGACCGCGGCCGAGGTCAACCACGCCCTGACCTTCCGGCTCGGACGCCGGCGGGCAGCGGTGGCGGCGTGAGCGAGCTGCTCGCCCGGCTGCACCTGGCCCGGCTCGTCGAGCCGGGCTCGTGGCCCGTGCACGACGCGGTGTCGGAGCACGGCGCGGCGGCGGTCGTGGCCGCGCTATGCCAGGGCCGACGGGTCGGAGCCGTCACCGAGGCTGTCGCCCAGGGCTCGCAGGCCAGGGCGGGCGGCATCGAACCGGCCGAGGATCTACGCCGGCTGAACGCCGTCGGCGGGCGGGTCGTGCTGCCCGGGGACCCGGAGTGGCCGCAGGAACGGCTCAGCTGGGCGCGCGGCGGTGGTTCGCTGCCGGCACCCCCGCTGGCCCTGCTGGTCCGCGGCGTCGGTCTGCTCGGCGACACGGTCCAGCGCTCCGTGGCGGTGGTGGGTGCGCGAGCCGCGACCGCGTACGGCGAGCATGTCGCGACCGAGCTCGGCATCGGCCTGACCGATCGGGGCTGGACGGTCATCAGCGGCGGGGCGTACGGCATCGACGGCGCCGCGCACCGCGGCGCGCTCACCAGCCGCCGCGGCCCGACAGTCGCCGTACTGGCGTGCGGGGTGGACGTCGCCTACCCGAGGGGCCACGACCGGCTGCTCGCCCGGATCGCTGAGCAGGGGCTGCTGGTGAGCGAGCACGCCCCGGGGTCCGCGCCCACCCGGCTGCGCTTTCTTGTACGCAACCGGCTGATCGCAGCGCTCAGCGTCGGCACGGTGGTGGTGGAGGCGGCGCTGCGCTCTGGATCGCTGTCGACGGCGGGCCGAGCCGCCGACCTGACCCGGCACGTCATGGCGGTGCCCGGCCCGGTGACCTCGGCGATGTCCGCCGGCTGCCACGCCCTGCTGCGCGCCGGCGCCGCCGAGCTGGTCAGCGGCGTCCGCGAGGTGCTCGCGCTGGTCGGCCGCCTCGGCGACGACGACGCACCCGTGCAGCGCGGCCCCGAGCACCCTCGCGACGCGCTGCCCGACGTCGTCCGCCGGGTGCTGGACGCTCTGCCGGTCCGCGGTGGCGCCGGCGAGGCCGTGCTCTCCCGGGAGTCGGGCGTCGCGGTGCTGGTCGTGCAGCAGGTCCTGCCACCGCTGCTCGTCGCCGGCCTGGTCGAGCGCAGCGATGCCGGCTGGCGGCTGACCGCGCTCGGCGCCAGCGGCCCTCGACCGGGGCGCTGAGGGGTGGCCCGAGCGGGCTCAGCGCCAGCCGAGGGTCGCCCGCGACGGGTTGACCATCGCCTTGACGTTGCGCCCGTCGTGGAATTCCCCGAGCGCCGTCATCGACCAGGTGCCGTCAGCCTCCCGGACCAGCTTGGCCATCAACACACCGGTCTTGGCCTCGGCGTCACCGAGGTCGTAGCGGACGAGCTCGGCGCCCCGCTCGTCCAGCAGTCGGCAGTACGCCGTCTTCAGCTCGGTGAAGCGCTGGCCCCGGAAGGAGTTGACCGTGAACACCAACCCCTCGACGTCCTTGGGCAGCCGGTCCAGCTGCAGGGTGATCTGCTCGTCGTCCCCGTCACCTTCTCCGGTGAGGTTGTCGCCGGAGTGCACGATGGCATCGCCGAAGCCCCGCAGGTTTGCGTACCAGACCTTCTCGACCTCGCGGCCCCGTACGTCGAACGCGATCACGGAGGCGTCCAGGTCGACGTCGGCGCCGCGCTTCACAGGATCCCAACCCAGCCCCATCCGGATGACCCGCAGCGCCGGCGCACCGGTCTTGACCAACGACACGGTCTGCTGCTTGCGCAACGAGACCGGCCCCTTGTCCAGGTTGACCCGGCCGACCACGGCCCCCGGGGGCGGCGCAAAGGCCGCGGGCGGTCCCGTCGGGGGCGCTGGTGTCGATGGCTGATCCGAAGGGCTAGTGGCGGGGGTCGGCGCGTCGTCAACGGTGATGCCGAAGTCGGTCGCGATGCCGGCAAGCCCACTGGCCCAGCCCTGTCCTACCGCCCGGACCTTCCATCCGCCGGCGCGTCGGTAGACCTCCACGCAGAGCAGCGCCTTCTCGGTGCTCAGCCCTGGCACCGCGAACTCGACCAGGACCGTTCCCCCTTCGTCGAGCACCCGCGCGACCAGCGAGCCCGCAGCGCCGAAGGTGCGTGGACCGGAGCCGTCCAGGCTCGCGGTGACCGCGATCCGGTCGATCTCGGCGGGGATGGCCGGCAGGCTCAGCGCGATCGTGTCCGGAGCTCCGCCACTGCCCGGTCGGTGTGCCACTCCTGGCCCGGAAGGTTGGTTGTAGAAGACCATGTCGGCGTCGTTGCGGACCCGGCCCTGCGCGGTCAGCAGCAGCGCCGACACATCCACCGGGCTCGAGCAGCTGACGCGGACCAGGACGGCGGAGGCGGACAGCGGGGCGTTGGCGCCCTTGGACAGCGTCGGCACGATCGTCTCCTCGTGGTCGGGGCCGTCATCCTGCCCGCTCCGTGCCGGCTGCGACACGGTCTGCCCGTGGCGCGCCTGCTTGACCTGACGCTCCGGGCGGCGCAGCGTCCCGAGGGTGACCGCCGCCCCCGCCGCCGAGCCGCTACCCGCGGCCCTCGCCGACGCCCTGGCGGCGTTCGTGCGGCACCTGTCACTCGAGGTGGGGCGCTCAGCCCACACCGTCCGGGCGTACAGCGGCGACGTGGCCGGGCTGCTCGAGCACGCCCGCCGCCGGGGCGCCCGGACGCCCGCCGACCTCGACCTCGCGGTGCTGCGCAGTTGGCTGGCCCGCCAGCGCTCGTCCGGCGCGGCCCGTACGACCTTGGCGCGTCGCGGCTCGTCGGCGCGGGCCTTCACCGCCTGGGCGCACCGGCGGGGCCTGCTGGCCGCAGACCCAGGCCTGCTGCTGGCCTCGCCGAAGGGACAGCGACCACTGCCGGCCATCCTTGCGCCCGCCGAGGCCGCCCGGCTGCTCGACGGGGTCGCAGGGCAAGCCCCGGTCGACCTGCGCGACCGCGCCGCGCTGGAGCTGCTGTACGCCACCGGCGCACGGGTGGGCGAGCTGTGCGGCCTCGATGTCGACGACATCGACACCGCCCGTCGGGTCGCCCGAGTGCTCGGCAAGGGCGGGAGGGAGCGATCGGTGCCGTACGGCGCACCCGCCGCGGCCGCAGTCGACGCCTGGCTGGTGCGTGGCCGCCCGCTCTGGGCGAAGCCGGCCAGCGGCGCCGCGCTCCTGCTGGGCAGCCGGGGCGGGCGGGTGGACCCCCGGACCGTCCGGGAGGTCGTCCACCGACGCCTTGCGGACGTGCCGGGTGCCCCCGACCTCGGACCGCATGGTCTTCGGCACAGCGCGGCCACGCACCTGCTGGAAGGTGGCGCCGACCTACGTAGCGTTCAGGAAGTCCTCGGTCACGCTACGCTCGCAACGACTCAGATCTACACGCATGTCAGCGTCGAGCGGGTGAGGACGAGCTATGACCGTGCGCACCCCCGGGCCTGACGGCTCGAGCCGCCTGGCCACCGCCTCGACCCCGCCTGCCCAGGCGCCCTCTGAGTCGCCGGCAACCGGCAGCGCACCGAAGGCACCGCGCCGGGGTGGCCGCTATGCGGGGATGTCGGACGAGGAACGCGAGGAGATCGAGTCGGCGATCGCCGAGCTGTGGCGTGAGTACAAGGAGACCGGTGAGGAGCGGCTGCGCGAGCGCCTGATCCTGCACTACTCCCCGCTGGTCAAGTATGTCGCCGGGCGCGTCGGCGTGGGCCTGCCGCCGAACATCGAGCAGGCCGACCTCGTCTCGTACGGCATCTTCGGGTTGATCGACGCCATCCAGAAGTTCGACCTCGGCCGCGCCATCAAGTTCGAGACCTACGCCATCAGCCGCATCAAGGGCGCGATCATCGACGAGCTGCGCTCGATCGACTGGATCCCGCGCTCCGTGCGCTACAAGGCCCGCGAGGTCGAGAAGGCCTATGCCGCGCTCGAGGCCAAGCTGCGTCGTACCCCGACCGAGGCCGAGGTCGCCGGAGAGCTGGGGATCGCGCTCGAGGACCTGCACACCATCTTCAGCCAGGTCAGCTTCGTCAACGTCGTCGCGCTCGACGAGCTGCTCACAGCGGGCGGGGAGAAGGGCGACAAGCTCTCCCTCGTCGACACCCTCGAGGACACCAAGGCCGAGGACCCGGTCCAGGCCTTTGAGTCCGAGGAGACCAAGCACCTGCTGGCCAAAGCGATCAACACCCTGCCGGAGCGGGAGAAGATCGTCGTGACGCTGTACTACTACGAGGGGCTGACGCTGGCCGAGATCGGTCAGGTCCTCGGGGTGACCGAGAGTCGGATCTGTCAGATGCACACCAAGGCCGTCCTGCAGCTGCGCGGAAAG